>JBMNUL010000031.1:0-21172 GCA_050946255.1 Coriobacteriales bacterium
ATAAAACCGCAGGTAAATAGCCGAAAATTTTTTCAATTTATATGCTGATAAATAAAATTTTAAAATTTAATTTTTAAAGCTATATAATTTGGATTATGTATCACAATTGTTACATATTCGTTGAATTAAGAATTATTTCCCTTTGACCTTCATGCAATTCCAATGATTCTCGAATTTATAAAAATCTCAGTTCATACATGAAACCTATCTGCACTTGAACCGAAAGTGCGAAATCATAGATTTTGCATCAAGTTTTTCAAGAGTTAAAAAATGCTCTCTACAATCAGATATTCGTCAACAGTCTGCGAATTTCACGCTTCCCCCGCATCGACATGGGAACGAGATGTATCGCAGTGGGCGACTGCGCATCTCGACCCTGCGCGAACCCAAGCGTGAAAAGCCCCAGCAGCTTCTCTTCGAAACTTCTCGTTGACGTTGGGACTCCATTGATGCAAGAACTTGCCGCTGAGCGGGGCTTCGGATTCCATTTCCGGGCTGACACCATAGCCAGCCCGGCCCCTACTCAAAGTTCGATTCTCTCGAACATGTCCTTGCCCTGCCCGCACCTGGGGCAGATGAATCCGTCGGGAAGCTCGTCCGCTTCCACCGTGAAACCGCATGCCTTGCACCGCCAGGCCACCTTGGCACCGGTGTTCTCCGGAGTCTCCTTGACCGTACGGGGCCTGATGGAGCTCCCCTTGTCGAAAATGCGGCGGAACTCCTCGAGCGCGAGCATGTTGCGCTGATAGGTGTCGGCATCGATTATTATCGCCGCAGCCCGGCCGTTCTGCGTTACATACAGCGGCTTTTTGGAATTTCGGACCTCTGCGATTATCGAGGCGGCGTTCGACTCCAGCTCTTGTAACGTGCAGTTATCGTCCATATGACTCTCCTTCACGAATCTGCACGAGAATGGCGACCCCATTGTAGCAGACCGAGCATGATATTCGGCGACTGGGCAAATCAACATCCGAACCTTAAAGGGGAGAAGTTGCCGTCTTGAAAAGCGCCTGCTAGAGCGTCATCTCCCCTTGGCACCAGACTCCTGAAGGTATTGCTCCAGGATATCGACGAATGTGTCCACGTCTTCCTCGGTGCTCTCGTACTCGAAGCTCACGCGAATGGTCCAGTTCGCCTGTTTCTTGGAAATACCCGCCGCTTGAAGGGCCTGGGGGTGCTTGGGGCGCCAAGTGCCTGGCTCGACCGTGTTCTCGTTGTTCTCGCAGGCCGAGCCGTGTGATACGAACACGCCCCTTTCGCTCAGGTACTCGAGCGCCTCCCTGCTTCTCATGCCCGGGATGCTGAAGTTGAAGATGTAGGGAGAGCCATCCTCTCGTGAGTTGATGATCACGTCGGGCACCTCTTGGGTGAGCCGGGATGCCAGCTTGTCCCAAAGTTTCCTGACGCGGCGCTCTTTCGACTCTATGTCGGCGAAAGTGCACCGCACCGCCTCTGCGAACCCGGCTATCAGGAACACTGGCTCCGTCCCGGACCGCAGCCCCCGCTCCTGACCGCCTCCGAAGGCAGTGGTGAACATCTTGGTCCCCCGCTTCACATACAAGGCGCCTACCCCTTTCGGGCCCCCTATCTTGTGAGAGGAGATCGAGGCGAGATCCACTCCCCATTCGCGCAACGGGGTGGGTATTTTCCCAAAGGCCTGCACGATGTCCGAGTGCACCAGGGCCTCGGGTTCGAGCTGGTCTCGCAAATGGCATACCTCGCCGATGGGGAAGCGGTAGCCCAGCTCGTTTTGAACGGCCATCACGGTCACGATCGAGGTGGGCGTTTCAAGATGCCCCCTGAGGGAATCTAGGTCGAGGTCTCCGCCTTCGGCCTCCAAGTAGGAGACCTCCCAGCCCTCTCTCTTGAGGCCGCGCACGGTGCGTGTCACAGACGGGTGCTCCAGAGTCGAGACGATGATCTGCCCGGCGTCCTTTCCCCTGGCCCGGCAAGCCCCAGTGATGGCGAGGTTGTTGGATTCGGTTCCACCGGATGTGAAGATAATCTCATCGGGATCCACATCCAGAGCATCGGCTACGATTGCCCTGCTTTCCTCGAGCACTTGCTTGGCGCGTTTTCCGGGAGCATGCACAGATGATGCGTTGCCGTATACCTGGACGAGCGTGTTGGAGATCACCTCGACGACCTCTTTCCGGGGCCTCGTGGTTGCCGCGTTGTCGAGATATGAGATCCTGCTGGCATCTTGCGGGCATGCGGGCGAAGCGTGCTCTGCAGGGTGACGGTCTTCTTCGGAACTCGACATGGGAGTCATTCAAATCTCCATTTCAACTATCGGCTTTCCCAATATGGTAACGCTTGAAGTCGGGCCAAGTGGAACCGAAAGTTAAGCGGGGGAACCTTCGTGCCGAAACAGGCAGCATCGGGCGAAGCAGGCTGTATTGTATCTAAACGCTGGAGTTGGATGCAAGGCGTCCGCCGGCAGCTGCGAATGCGGGTCGCTCGCGGCTGGTCAGCCCCTATTTGACTATATAATTGAATTCGAAACCAGAAGCACCTATCGCAATACGGAATTTTCCGGGTGGTTACTCCATTCGATACCACTCGCCTGCGAAACTGAAATCGAGGAAATGGCGCTCTCCCAGAGAGGGCTTCCTCTATTAGGACTTTAGGGAGTGAGCAGATGGCGGGCAGTCCCGATAACAATTTGCTGAGATCTCTTCCATCCGTCGACAAGGTTCTCGACGCTCTTGGAGATTCCCCTTTTGGAAACCTCCCGCATGAGGTAAAGGCCAACGTCGTGCGCGGCGTTATCGCAGATATCCGAGATGCCGTACTCGCAGGCTCCTCGAGGGATACTTCGATCGAGTCGGTTGTCCGAGAATCAGAAGCCCGGCTAAGCCTGCAAGTCCACCCATCGCTCCGACGCGTCATCAACGCCACGGGAATAGTCCTCCACACGAATCTAGGCAGGAGCGTCCTGGCCCCGCAGGCAGTCGATGCCGTCGCAGAGGCCGCACGGTCCTACTCGAATTTGGAGTACAGCATCGATTCGATGGGGAGGGGAAGCCGCCAGGAGCATGTCGAGCGCCTCATCTGCAGTCTCACAGGCGCTGAGGCGGCGATGGCCGTCAACAACAATGCCGCAGCGGTGATGATGGTGCTCCAAGAGTTCGCGCAGGGCCGCGAGGCGGTCATCTCCAGAGGCGAGCTGATAGAAATCGGCGGGTCGTTCCGCATCCCCGAGATCATGGAGCTGTCCGGTGCGCGGATGGTGGAAGTCGGAACGACGAACAAGACCCACCTCTCAGATTACGAGAAGGCAGTGTGCGATGACACGGCGATGCTGGTGAAGGTGCACACCTCCAACTACTCGCTAGTGGGTTTCACGGAGTCCGTGAGCTCCCGCGAGCTGAAGCGGCTTGCGGAAGAGGTCTCGTCCCGTCGGGCAAATGCCGCATCAAAGGGAGGCGTTGGGAGCGGTTCCGGTTTCGGGACGGGGTCTCCCCTTCTCCTCTATGAGGACCTGGGCTCTGGGATGCTACTTGCCCCACGGGGGCTGGAGGGAGCGGAGCCGACGGTTCGAGAGACCCTGGAGCAGGGCTGCGATTTGGTCTCGTTCTCGGGTGACAAGCTTCTCGGGGGACCGCAGGCCGGGATCATCGTGGGAGCCAAGCCCCTCATCGACAGGCTGAAGAGAAATCCCCTGGCAAGAGTGCTCCGCCTGGACAAGATGACTATTGCCGCGTTGACTGCGACTTTGCAGCTCTACCTCGACGGGGACTCCGCAATTGATGAAGTGCCCACGCTCTCCATGCTCTCAGCTACTCTAGACCAGATGAGAGAGAGGGCCCTTTCTCTCAAGAAGCGCATCGAGGGCATTTCGGGAGCGGATTCGCTGCGCGTAGAGCTCGCGGACGACGTCTCGAAAGCCGGAGGCGGCTCGCTGCCGACTTCTGAGATCCCCACATGCGTCGTGACTGTCTCCTTCTCAAGAGGGACGGCGCAAGGGTGCCTCGAGCACTTGGTTCAGAAGCGCGATACGCCGATCATTGCGCGGATCAAGCACGACATGCTCGTATTCGACCCCAGGACGCTTCTCGGCGAGGACGAGCAAGACGAGATAGCTGCTGCGATCGAGTCGTATCTGAAGGGCAATTAGCAGCAGCTAGCGGAGCACGTCGGGCCGCGGGCGATATGACGGCACGAAGGAAGGGAGTGGCGGCTGCCAGGGCTGATGCTGGCAGGACCGCACCTGGTGGCGCGTTAGCGCATCGCGGCGCGAAACTTTTATTAGTGTGACAGGGAGACGGTTCTCTTGTCACTCATGAGCGGAAGGAGTTGCGCCGATGGGCGAGGCCATACAGCAGACACCACTCGTGCTGGGCACGGCGGGACACATCGATCACGGGAAGTCGACGCTGATAGAGGCTCTTACCGGAACCGACCCAGACCGGCTGGAGGAGGAGAAGCGGCGCGGGATAACGATAACCCTCGGATTCGCCAAGCTCCAGCTCCCAGACGGGACGTTCCTCGGAGTCGTCGACGTTCCCGGCCACGAGCGCTTCGTGCGCCAGATGATCGCAGGCGCCAGCGGGATAGACCTGGCGCTCCTCTGCATCGCGGCAGACGATGGGGTGATGCCCCAAACCCGAGAGCATCTCGCGATTCTCGAGCTTCTAGGCATCACGACATGCGTGGTGGCCTTGACGAAATGCGATCTGGTCGACAACGAGTGGATAGAGATGGTCACAGAGGAGATACGCTCCACCTTGGCGGGAACCCCTTACGCGAACAGCCCCATTATCCCCGTCTCAGCCTATGAGAAGACGGGGCTGGAAGAGCTCAGGAACGCTATTGCGGAGAAGGCCGGCAAATTGCGGTCGAAGCAGAAATCTGGTCCCGTGCGGATGCCCATCGACCGCGTGTTCACAATCAAGGGCTCTGGAACCGTCGTCACCGGGACCCTCTGGCAAGGCTCGGTGCGCCCCAATGACACGCTGGAGGTGCTCCCAACCCTGAAAACGGCGCGAATTCGCAACGTCCAGGTGCATGGACAGGACGTTCCGGCGGCGCTTGGGGGCAACCGAACCGCACTCAACATATCCAACTTGAGCAAAGAGGAGTTGGCCCCGGGCGACTTTCTCGCCACACCGGGCACACTTGACCCCACAGACCGATTCGACGCGCGCTTCAAGTATCTACCCGCCATCTCCGAGGGAAAGCCCCTGAAGAGCGGGACGCAGGTGCGCGTTGCCCATGGCACGAGGGAAGTTACCGGCAGGCTGCTCTTGATGGATGGGGTCGAGAGCCTGAAGCCGCTCGATTCCGCGCTTGCGCAGATCAGACTCGACGAGCCTTTGCCGATATCGAGGAACGACCGTTTCGTGGTTCGCTCGCTCTCCCCCATCGAGCTGATAGGCGGTGGGATTGCCCTAGATTGCCATCCTCACCGCCGCACGACTCTAAAAGAACCTGACCGTGCGCTCCTAGAGGCCCTGTCAAGAGACGATGACGCCGAGGTCTGCAAAGCGGTGGTAGAAGCGTCCGAGATTCCCGTTTCCGCCGACGAGATCGCAAGGACAGCGGGATTGGCCCCCAAGCGCGTGGACGAGCTGATGGGGAGCCTGGGTCCTGAGGAGGGAAAGCGATTCAGGGTGCTCGTTGGGGGCGGAAGGCGCTTCTACGCGACATCCTCTGTGGTCCAAAGGCAAGTCTCCACCCTCGAGAACCTGCTCCTCAACTACCATGCGGGCAATCCGGCTTCCACGGGTTTGACAAAAGGCGAGCTGAAAGACATTTTCCCAGCCCATCTAGATGACGACTGTTTCGACGCGCTGCTCTCAGAAGCCGAATCCGAGGGAAAGCTCGTCTCGAGCAACGGGGAGATCAGCCATCCTCAGGCAGCTGCTGGGGCCAGGAGCCTCGAAGACCAGACCGTCACGGCTTTGATGTCCCTGATCGAATCTCACGGGGCCACCCCGCCGTCCATGCAGGAGCTCTTCGACGAAGCCGGGGTGGATTCCACCCGTGGATACAAAGCCATTGGGATTTTGGAGAAGAACGGCGAGATCGTCCGTTTCGGCGACTCGTTCGTCCTCTCGAAGGGGGAAGTCGACAGGTTCGAGAAGCTGGTCCGTGAATTTCTCGAGAAGAACGGAAGCGCCACTGCAGCACAGCTCAAGGAGGCGATGGGCACCAGCCGGAAGTATGCAATTCCCCTGTTAGAGTATTTCGACTCAATGAGGGTAACCCAGCGCGATGGCGACCAACGAACGCTGGCCCGGCCTCGTTAGCAGCCCGCTCGTCTTGGCTCAGGAGGCAGGGAGAGTTATAAACAGGCTAATATTTATCGTTAAATACAGGTTAGTATTTATCTATGAACCGAAACCCTCGTCGAAGAGCGACGGGGATCTGATGAAGGGCTAAATGGAGACGAATGGGTCCTGGTGGGCCCTGCGGCCTTCAAAGCCGTTGTGAGGCGCGCAGAACGTCTCTGGTGTGTTCGATTCGCACTCGTCTCCGCCATTTTCCCTTGTTTCCCGAAGGTCATCGCATGAAGATCATTCCAGACGGCCCTGCCATCGCGGTCCCAATCCGCGCAGGCGGCCTTCCGCTTGCAGCCTCGAACCTCGACGCGAACTCATCGGCCCTGCTCGGGTCGATTGCCACCAGCAGGCCTCCGCTGGTCTGAGGGTCGCAGAGCACTCCCATCCTGTTGTCGTATTCCTCGGCCCCAAGCGTCCCCCGCTTGACGAACGGCTCGGCCCACTTCACGATGTCGAACGTTTTCCCCGGCCGGCAGTAATTGCAGGAATGCTCCCAGACCCCATCGAACATTGGCACCGCATCCCAATTGACAACAGCTGCGATGCCCGAGGCCTCTAGCATCTCGTGCAGATGGCCGGCAAGCCCGAACCCCGTTACATCAGTTGCCGCATGGGCGCCTACGGAGAGCATCGCCTCGGATGCGCTCTTGTTGAGCTCCATCATGCTTTCGATGACCGGCCGCATTGACTCCTCGTCCTCAAGACCGGCTTTGTACGCCGCGTTCATGATCCCAGAGCCCACAGGCTTGGTGTAGAAGAGCACGTCGTCCTCACGCACGCCTGAATTAGTGACGATGCGATCGGGGTGCACTGTTCCGAACACGGAGAGGCCGTACTTGGGCTCGTCATCATCGATTGAATGGCCTCCAACGACGAAGGCCCCGGCCTCGCGGACTTTGTCGCTTCCTCCCCGCATGACCTCAGCGACGACGTCTGTTCCGAGGGCCACCGGGAAAGCGAGGATGTTCAGGGCAACGAGAGGCCTGGCCCCCATCGCGTAGACGTCCGAGAGGGCATTGGCCGCGGCAATGGCCCCGAACTCGTAGGGATCGTCGACGACGGGGGTGAAGAAATCGAGCGTGAGCACTGCCGCCTGCTCGTCGTTTATGCGATACACCGCCGCATCGTCGCTCGTTTCGAAACCCCGTAGCAACTCCGGCGCTTCGGGAACTGGGATGTTATTCATTATTTTCTTGAGGTCGCCCGGACTCCACTTGGCAGCTCAACCGCCCTTCTGGGTGAGCTTCGTGAGCTTTATACGCTCTCCCTCGGAGAAAGCCGGGGTTTCCGGAACTGCGTTACAAGAATTTTGGAAACCCTGGATTTCCCCAGGCTCTTCGTGCCGCTCGTCCATTTCAACCCCCTCTCGAAATGTTGCCCGCGAGGTGTTCTCGGAAAGAACGCCGGCGATGCATCTCCGACAATGTGTCGGCGCGACATATCCGGAAAAGGCTCCAGCGCGATGCCCTCGCCAATGCCGAAAACTTCCCTCGAATGTGCCAAAAGCTTCAAAGCTGTTCTTGATACGGTGTAAGTATACATTCGAGCTTGCCTTTGAAGTTGGGGAGTCAATGTCTATCCCAATGGCTCGGATTCATGCCCTTTCTGTCCGCGTCAATACATCTCGACCTCGAAGACACCATCGTGAGCCAGCCCGTGCTCTGCGATGCCCTCCAGAAGCTCGCCGCGCTCCTCGATGGGGGCGCACCACGCAAGCCCGCAGCCTGCGGAGATCTGGCCGGGAAGGGGAATCATGCGCCCGGGCAGCCCGAAGGACCTGGCGGCTTCCTCCATATCCATAGCATCTCCTGTTGAGGAGAAGGTCACGACGACCTTCGGCTTCTTCTCTCGTCTGTTCGGGACTGGCATGCTATCGGCCCCCTTCCATAAGCGGTGGAACAGCTCCCTCAGGCAGATGACGGTTGAATTGAACCTGCAATCTCACGAATCGCGCGTATGCCCTCGTCGACTTCGTCGGCATTGTTCAGATGGGAGAAGCTGAAACGAACAGCACCTCGCTCGCTCGTGCCCATCGCCTCGTGCATCAGCGGGGCGCAATGGGCACCGGCCCGCGTGCAAATGCCATACTCGTGAGAGAGCACGTCCGAGATGGTCGCGGAATCGACCCCTGCCAAGTCTAGCGCCACGATGCCGGTTCTCCCGATGCCTCCATGGCCTCCGACGACGCGCACGCCCGGAAGCCCGTCCACGCCTTCCTCGAAGCGGCTGACGAGGGCGCCCACCTCAGATGCGATGTTGTCGACCCCCACGCGCATCACATGTTCCACGCCGGCGCAAAGCCCCGCGATGCCGTGCCCGTTGAGCGTGCCGGCCTCCAGATGCTCGGGATAGAAGGAGGGGTGGGCCCTGTCGTAGCTGTGCGTCCCGCTTCCCCCGACCTTGAACGCGGGGAGTTCGACATCTGGTGCGAGGCACATGCCGCCAGTTCCCTGAGGACCAAAAAGCCCCTTGTGCCCGGTGAATGCGAGAATGTCAATCTCCTCTGCCTGCATGTCGATGGGAATCTCCCCCGCCGTCTGGGCGGCGTCGACGCATATGAGGGCGCCATGCGAGTGCGCGATGGAGGCCATGCGGGCCATGTCGTACACGTCGCCGGTGAGATTGCTCGAGTGGGTGACCACGGCCAGGCGCGTCCTGGGGGTGAACAGCGCATCGAACTCCTCGTAGTCGATTGAAGCGTCTGGCGCCACGGGGAGGATAGACAAACCCACGTCCTCTTCGTCGACCTTGCGGTAGAGCGGTCGGAGAACCGAGTTGTGAGAGGCCGCGGTCGTCACGGCATGGTCGCCTTTGTGGAGAAGCCCGCTCACAACGGCGTTCAGCGCCTCTGTGACGTTGCAAGTGAAAACCACCCTCTTCACGTCGGGTGCGCCCAGCAGCTCCGCTATCTTCTTCCGAGCACTGAACACCACCATATCGGCAGAAAGCGCGGCCTCATGGGCCCCTCGGCCGACCCCGCCGAAGCTGTTGATGGCATCGGCCACGGCGCGGGCGACCTCGGGCGGCTTGACCATGGTGGTGGCGGCGTTGTCGAAGTAGATCATGCTTTACCCCCCGTGCCTACGGCCTCACCACGACGCCGGCCTCGAGCTGCCTTTGCGCTATGACGTACATATTGGTGACGTCGCCTACGGCCACCTTGTCCTCGATTCCGTAGAACTGCAAGCAAGTGCCGCACGTAAGGATCTCGACGCCTGCGCCTTCGAGCGCCTTGATGTCGTCGAGCGCTGGCGAGCCCTCGCATGTGAGATGGGCTCCGCCGTTGTAGAAGAGAACGGTATCTGGGAGCTGATCCTGCTGCGTGAGGGAGAAGATGAACGACTTCATGAGCTTGGCGCCCAGCTCGTCATCGCCTGTCCCCATGCATTGGGATGAGATGACAACGACCCTGTTCCCTCCCAGTGCGGCGGGGGCGGGGGCGGTCTCGGCCTTGCTGTCCTCGGTCTTGACGATCTTCACCGTGAACAGCTTGTCGTTTTCCTTCGCGCTCTCGAACTCGCAGTTCTGGCTCTTCGCGAGGTTCTCGAGGTTGTGAACTGCAGTCTCGTTGTCTACCTTCACCTCGACTGTCCCCGTGTCGATGGTGCCAAGGGCTTGCTTGGCCTTCACCACGGGCAGCGGACATGCATCTCCCAACGCGTCGATTTTCAAATCCATGTCTTGCATCCTTTCCTTTGCGCTCGCTGCGCTCCCGGAGCACGGCTGCGCCGAAGCGGCACCGAGTTCAAAGCCCTTGTTGGGATTCAACAGGGCATACGTCAGCAATAACGGTCTCAGTCGGGGTAGATGCCCCTAGACAGAGGGTTGAAGCTCTCGCATGCCAACCCCTTCTCACAGGCAATCAGCTCGCAAGGCCACACGCGAAGCGCGCGCAGGCGACAAAGCGCGAGTCGATTACCCTCCGTCTTCTCGTAGAAAGCTCAAGAGAGCGTTATTTAATTGTTCGCAGAATATTGGAGCATGCAGAAAACGAGGCGACCGGCTACCGGAACCTCGTCGCGAATGGCGCGTCGTTGCAGAAGGATTGACGCACTTGACTTGCCAGCTGCAGGGACACCGCAGAAATGCCCGTGCATTCTCTTCAAGCCGGGTTCGATGATAACACTTGGCCAAATGCCATTCAACGACGATCCCAGGCGAGATCTTCCCCCGAAGCGGGAGCCTCCTAAGCCTCTCCTATGAAGAGAGAACCTTCCCGGAGACGGGAGCCTTCCCCCAAGATTCTCTGACAAAGCCCGTCCCAAGAGAGAGCGCTTGTGTCCACATGGACGGAAGGTTGTGCGGGAGCTTCCAAGCCAGGTAATATCGGCATTGATTCGCATGCTTTTCAAATCAGAGCATGTCCTGTTCATCTGGCGGCGTTTTTTCCGCAGTCTTCGCCTTCTCGAGAGCGGCTATCTCGTCCCACTCTTTATATGTGAACTTGACACTCTTCTCCTGCAGAAGGTCTGCCACGTCGATGAGGCGGTCGAGCTCTATCGCATTCTCCCGGCAGACATCCAGGCAGGCGTTGCACTGCACGCACCGAGATGGTGTGGCTTCGAAGCCCAGCACCTTGTGGTTCTCCAATATCTTCGCAATGGCAACGGTGCGGCAGTAAGTCGTGCACAGGTAGCAGCTCGTGCACTTCTTGCCGTCGATGCGGATGTTGCTGAATATTCTCGAAGGCATCATTCTCCCAGAGAACTTCGAGATTGCCGCATCGGCCGAAGAGCCCGACGCCTTCAGCGCAAGAGCTCCGAGCGCCCATTCGCAGATCCTCCCACGGCTCGCAGTGATGATTGGAGAATCTTCCTTGGTGATTCCCAATGCCTTCGCGTAGTTGCGGAAGTGGGACTCCTCTATGTACTCATCCGCGATGTCGGTGGCGATATGGGCGACCCTGTCCCTCGAGCCCAGCAGCATGTCTCTGCGGGAGACCTGGTTGTTCGCCGCAGTGACGTGCTCGATATCGAAAGCATCCTGCGGCAGCTCGTCCAGATGGAGAATCTGACACGTCGAGTCCACAGACGCGAGCATGTCCTGCGCATACTCAACCACCAAAGACCAGACCGCTCCCATGCAGCCATCCTCGCATGTCTCGCAGTTGGCACAGACCAGTCGGATGTCCTGCGCACCGGATGCCGCCAAGGTGAGAAGAAGGGACTCGTCCACGCGGTCCAGGCAGGGCAGCTCGATGACCTTCGTGCGGTCGTAGTCATCTTGTTGGGGCAGCTTCCCCAATGTGTTCGCACATGTGATTATCGGATGTCCGCCAGTGCCCTCGATGGATTTCAGGGAATCTTCGAGAAGGTCTTTCCAGGTTATCCAGGAAGAGGAGAACGCCTCGGTGGGGCACACTGCGATACAGGCCCCGCAATGGATGCACTTGTCCTCTTCAATCGAGATGAACCTTCCGTTGATCTTGATTGCCTGCGCTGGGCAAATCTCCTCGCAGACGCGGCATTTGATCTTGGCGTTGCGCACGCTCGGACATTTGGACCTGTTGAGTTGGATGTCATCGGAGAAATATTTCGCCCCGATAATCCTCTCGACTATTTTGACCTTGTCAACCAAACGCGTCCCCTGTCATGTTCCCATTGTGCCCCAGAAGCATCCTGTGGATTGATGCAGTCGTCAGTTAGAAACGGCAATCGAAAGCTCGCATGCCCACCGGCAATTACCTATTCGCGAATCCACAGGGCCACCGGCAATTACCTAATCGCGAATCCACAGGGCCACCGGCAATTACCTAATCAAATAATAAAACGAGCTCGACCTTGATAGTGAAAATCCCCCGTCGGCCATCGGCTAAAACCAACGCTGGCACAACCTAGAAACGGCGGAACCCTTCCTGTGTCACCAATAGGGATAGAGGAACGTCATGCTCCTCGTGTGGCAAGCTCCCGAAGTAATGCTGCTGCTCGAAATATGTTCCGAGCACCTTTGCGTTGAACCCCTTGCGCGACATGTACGTGTCGTAATATCCTCCGCCATAGCCCATGCGGTAACCCTCATCGTCAAAGGCAAGCCCTGGAACGAACATCAGGGAGATCTGGCTTTCGGGCACGACATCGAACCCTTCAGGCATCTCCGTGATCTTGCCGGGATTTTTCAAAAACTGCAGGTCAGAAGCGCCCGGAAGGATGCTCTCCGGCGAAACCTCTAGAAACTCCATGACGTGGTTGGGCATGGAGCATGGCACGACCAGCTTCTTGTTACCAGGGAAATGCTCCGCTAGATAGTCGAAGCAGAGCTCTGAGCCAAATGCCTTGTAAGCCGCAACGACCTTTGCTTCCGAAAATTCATCCGAACCCATGATTTCCTTGCAAACCTCGGCGGAGTCTTTTTTCCGGACATCCGCAGGAATAGACTTTCGAACCGCCTTCATCTGCTTGCGCACCTGGGCCTTCTCCTTGGCAAGAGCATTGCCCCCATCCTCGGAAACACCGGCGTCTCCTGCGTGAGCCACCATCTCGGCAACTGCCTCGTCGAGAACTTCGAGGGACCTCTTCAACGGAAGTCCCACGACGTTTTCGTAATCGCCCTCCACGCGGTCCACGAATGCCCCGGCAGGGCCCTGGATTCCATATCCACCGGCTTTGTCGAAGGGTTCTCCGCTGTCTATGTATCTGTCTATCTGCTCGCCAGTCAGCTCCTTGAATGTCACGGCGGTTACCTCGCTGAACGAGAACTCCCTCCCTCCGCAAAGCACACTGACCCCGCTGACAACATGATGGGTGTTCCCGGAAAGCGAACCGAGCATCCTGTGGGCATCTTGGGCATCGGCTGGCTTGCCGAAAATCTGGTCCCCGAACACCACCACGGTATCGCAGGCAAGTATTGGACAGGAGTCGTCACCACCGAGCAGGTCGAGAGCGCCATGGGACTTGCGGGAGGCAATTGCCACAGACCTCTTCGAGGGATCGACAATATCCCTCACGTCCTCGCTCACACCGGGGACGAGACAGGAAAAACTCAGCCCCGCTTTCTTGAGCAGCTCACGTCTGCGGGGAGATGCAGAGGCAAGCACTATTCTCCCAACATGTGTAAACAAAAGCTTCTCCTTTTCTTGCCGACAACGACCAAATTGCTCCGATTTATTGGCAACAGCGGACATTTTGGCGCATCCGACGACCGGTCGAACGGGAGTTTCCTCTATAATACGCACACATTCCCCGCAAGATGTCATAATTTGGCGATAGAGAGTTTTTCCGGAATGTTATCTTTGATATTTGAAAGCGATTAATCAGTGCGTTTTTCCATCGAAACATCGTTCGAATTTTTTCGTCCATAGAAACACTTTAGAAAAGGAAAGCCAGAGGAAGGTTGAAAATGGCCGAAGTGCGCAAAAAGCAAATCGAGAAGAAAGACGAGGACTCCCAAGACGTAAAAGAGGTCGCTGCACCTGGAATCAAGATCAACAGCAACGTCGATTCATCTCAGCAGCCAGACACCGAAGCTGAGGCTGAAGTGGAAACTCCTGCAGCAGAACCCGATGCTGCCGAAGCTGCCGAGACCGCAGAGACCTCGACTGTAGAGGCGCAGCAGGCTGCAGACTCGAAACCCGAGACCGCAGAAGTTGCCGAGGCGGCAAGGTCGATTGCGGAGCCTGAGCCTGAGGTGGAGAGCGCTGCTGAGGAAGCAACCGAATCGGCTGAGGGAGCGGCTGAGCCCTCTGATACGAACGATGATGCAAGCACCGAGGCTGTGGAAGCCGAGCCAGAGGGCGAGAGCTCGGATGAGGAAGAGGCCGCCGAGGAGAAACCAGCCGAGGAGAAGCCCGCTGCCAAGAAAAAGAAATCTCCTGGCTTCATCAGCGTGATGAAGGAATCCAGCAACCAGCGAAAGGCGATGCAGAAGGCCCGCGACGAGGCAAGGGAAAAGCGCGATGCCGAGGTAGAGGAGCAGCGTGAGAAGAACAAGGTCTCGCTCGAGAAGGCAATGAAGGCATCCAAGACCGACGTCGACCTCGACGCCTTCGATGACGACACGATCGGACTGCTGGCAGAAGAGGAAGATGAAAACAATACCGGCAAGCTCGAGAAGAAGACCCGCGAGTTCGTCAAACCCAAGACCCGTTTCACCGAGAAGGACAACAACTTCGACGGCGATTTCAACACGGTCGAGAGCATGCTCATCGCACAGCGCGAGTTCTTCAACTCGCTGGTCACCCGACCGAGGAACTGGCGTGACTCTGCGGTCACGAGACTGCATGGGCTCATCAACAGATACGAGACCCCGTTGCTCGAGGCACTGAGCCGCGACCTTGGAATCTCGAAGTACGAGGCATACCTCACCGAACTGGCTCCCGTGCATGAGGAGCTTGGCAGGATCAGGAAGAACATCGACAACTGGACGGAGAAGAAGAGGGGTCCTCTCACGGCCGCCCTGTTCCCCACCCGTTTCAAGACCAAGCTTCAGCCACTTGGATGCATCTGCATCATCAACAGCTGGCAGAGCCCAGTTGCCACCGCGATGATCGCATTGGGCGACGCACTGGCAACAGGCAATGTCATCATCCTCAAGAATTCCGGAAGGTGCAAGCGCACCAACCAGGTGTTGGCATCGATGCTCGTGGAGGTCTACAAGCCCGGCTATGTGAAGTTCATCTTCGGCGGAGACGACCTCGACCAGGTGCTCATCAACTGCCCGTTCGACAAGGTTCTCTATGTTGGGCCAAGGGAGAACAAGGCCACGGTCTTGCAGTCCACCGCTGCCGCTGGTGCAGGCGTTGCGATGCTGCTCGACGGGAACAACCCGGTCTATGTCGACAGCTCGGTCAAGGTCAACATGGCAGCCGAGAGGATCATGACCGGCAAGATGCTCCACGCCGGACAGACGAGGCTCGCCCCCAGCTACGTGCATATCAGCGAGAGCCTGCACAAGAGCTTCATCAACAGGACCTACGATTGGGTGAGGAATACCTACGGCAACGACCCGATCCACTCGAAGGAATATCCGAGGATGTTCTCGAAGAGGGAGTACAAGGAAGTTTGCGACCTCATCGATGGAATCGGGAGCAAGGAAGAGCTCATCTATGGTGGCGAGCGCGACCCCAAGACGCTCAGGATTGCCCCCACGGTGATTCTGGCAAAGTCAATCGACGCCCCGATTTTCCGCAAGAAGATCTTCGGGCCAGTTCTCGTAGTCACGACGTTCAAGCGCCCAGAGGAGGTTTTCGGCAGCATCAACAAGGGCCACACTCCCCCGGCGTTCTATTGCTTCACCAAGAACAAATCGGCCGTCAAGTTCATGATAAACAACGTTCGATTCGGCGAGGGATGCATCAACGACACGGTAATCCAGACCTTCAACCGTTTGACAACCCACGGCGCTCTTGGAGATGCCGGAATGGGAACGATCGGTGGGCTGGCAGGTTTGGAGGAGTTCTCCGAACGCAAGACCATCGCCATCAGCAACTCGATGTTCACTCGCAAGTTCAGGTTCCAGCCGTTCCCGAAAGAGTACAAGAAGCTCAGGAGGCTCTACCGCTACAGGTCCAACTAACATAGTTCTTGCGATTGGTTGACAGTCCTTGAGACGATAGGACCGTCGCCGAGCAATCGGTGGCGGTCCTTTTCTATCAGGGGTACTTTTAGAGAGCCGGTCCGGCAAGGGCTAAAACGAGAATGAGCCCGACTGGCAAGGAGCACTAACTAGAGAGACGACTGTCCGCAAGGGACACTAACGAGAAAGAGATGGCGGTTCGAATAGGGCAACTGACCACCGCCAGCGATACAGGCAAGGAGAGACAATGGCAAACATCAGGGCTTTCAAGGGATGGAGATATTCCCCGGAGAAGACAGGGGAATCCGGAGTCCCAGATATTTCGGACCTCTGCTCTCCCCCATACGACGTGCTCGACCAAGCTGAAAGAGATGCCCTGGCCGAGAAGAACCCCCACAACGTCGTGGAGCTGGAGCTTGCTCCGGGCGCGCTCGATCTCGAGACTCCCGGCAACCGATACGTCACGGCGCGCGACACCTGGAATACCTGGGTTGAGCAGGGCGTCCTTGCCCAGGATGAAGAGCCCTCGATCTATGTGCTCGAGCAGCACTTCAATGTGAATGGCCGCGAGTACCGCCGCACCTGCTTCATAGTCGAGATGGACATCTACTCCTTCGATGAGAAGGTCGTGATCCCCCACGAGCTCACGCTCCCAAAGGCGCTCGGCGACCGCTACAGGCTCCTCTCCACGATGAACGTGAACACGAGCCAGGTGCTGGGCCTCTATTCCGACCCGAGCGCTACCTATCAGCAGACTCTCGACGAGGTAAAGTCCAAGGCCCCGGTTGCCAGCGCAGTCGATGGGCAGGGAGTTGAGAGCTCGCTCTGGAGGGTCACCGACCAGAAGACGATCGACACGATTGTGGCATCCCTCGACTCCAAGCAGGTGTTCATCGCCGATGGGCACCACAGATACACAGTGGCCGTTGCCTGGAGAGACAAGTGCCGCGAGCTCGCCGCATCTGCGAAGGCCGACTCCGACGCGCCTTCCGGCAAAGCCCCCAAGACCGACTCCGTCATGATCGCACTTGCCAACATGGACGACCCCCAGCTGCTCATCTTGGCCTACCACAGGGCGGTCAAGGCAGAAGGCCCTCTCGACATGCAGGCAATCGATGCTCAGGCTCGGAAGTATTTCGACATCACGGCAGGCGAGCTCGACGACCTCAAGGCAAAGCTGGCGAGCTCCGACAAGCCCGCGTTCATAATGGTGACCTCCGAGGGCGCAGAGCTCATGGAGCTCAAAGATGACGCCGACCTCGATGAGGGAATGCCCAACGACCATTCCATCGATTGGAAGAAGCTCGATGTCTCTGTTCTGCACGAGCTGCTCATCAAGCCGATGTTCGGAATCACGCCCGATGAGCCAGAGACCTTGGCGCGCATCGCCTACTCGCAAGATGACGTCAAGCTGATAGACGAGATGGGAGAAGGACTCCACGATGCGGTGTTCGTGATGCGCCCGACCCGCATGGACCAGCTGCAGTCTGTGTCGCTCGGGGGCGAGACAATGCCGCAGAAGTCGACGTTCTTCTATCCCAAACTCCCCTCGGGATTCGTTTTCCGCGACATGAACTGAGCAAAATGAACGGAATGAGAAAGCACACGAAGAGCAGATAAGCAACGCGAGGCGGCAATGACCACGAGAGGAACCGAACATTTCACGCACCTAGACGACGACCAGGTGGCCTACGTACACGACAGCCTCAGCGGTCGTGAGTCGCTGCTGTCGGAATTCGCCTGTCAAGACGGGGATGCAGTATATGAAAACGGTGTCTCCCCCGAGGAGATGGAATCATCTGACGGGGAGCTCTACTATGTGAGACCTCCCTTTGTGGCCGACGTCGACCGCATCATCAACAACCCGTTCTTCACCCGAGCATCCGGCAAGACGCAGGTGTTCTCCCTTTACCGCAACGACAACATCACGAGGCGCGGTTTCCATATCCAGCTGGTCTCGCAAACCGCGATGAAGATTGCCGCAGCCCTTCGGCTGAACATCTCGCTGGTGCAGGCCATAGGCCTTGGGCACGACATGGGTCACACGCCGTTCGGTCACGCAGGCGAGCACTTCCTGAACGACATCTACAATGCGCGAACCGGACGTTACTTCAACCACAACGTGCACAGCGTGAGGGCGCTTAGAAATGTCGCCCCCTGCAATCTGTCGCTTCAAACCTACAACGGAATGCTCTGCCATTGCGGGGAGAACAACTTCGCCACCTACACCACGAGCCCCTGCCCCACATTCAACGACCTAGATGCGTTGATGGAGGAATGCTACACGCAGAAGGGCCGCTCCAGCTTGCTGCGCCCCAGCACGCTCGAAGGCTGTGTGGTGAGAATCTGCGACATCATCGCCTACCTCGGAAAAGACCGCCAGGATGCAGTTGAGACAGGCCTCATCACCAAGGAGGAGTATTTCCTCGACAGCTTCCTCGGGACCAACAACAGCCAAATCATCCGAAACGTATCGATGAACATCATCAAGAACAGCATCGGCCGGGACCGCATCTGCATGGACGAGGAGGTCTCGGACGAGATCCGCAGGCTCAAGCGCGGCAACTTCGAGACCATCTACAACTATGACAGCGCCGACAAAGTATTGAGCCGATTCGTGAAACCGATGATGGAGCAGCTTTACGAGAAGTTCATCGACGACCTAGCTGCCGGGAATGAGAGCTCGCCGGTCTTCACCGACCATGCTCATGCATGGTTCATCGAGAACCGCAACCCCGATTATCCCAACCTGCCCCCCAACGAGATTGTGACAGACTACATTGCCTCGATGTCCGACGATTACTTCATCGCGGTGTTCCGCCACCTTTTCCCAGATGACCCCAAAGCCCAGCTCGACCTGTATCACCCGTACTTCGGCTGAGCGCTATGCCGGCTCCCCGTCAGCGTCCAGCAGTTTCACCTCCATCTCACGACCATTTCGCCAAGCGGAGATGCCGCGACTAACTTGAATACGGCGCAGTACCCCCGCTTTTTCTGCTGCTCGCCAAGCAGGCGCGCAGCAGAGGTCGTGATTGCAGCGGCCTGCTACGCCAGCTCCCCCACATCTCGAAAAAGTCGCAGGGACTTTGCAAAATTAATGTCAATTCTTCGACTCTCGTGAAAATTACCCGTAAATCCCCTATAAACACGCCAGAGCGACAATACAGATTAACCACTACAAACTCGCATAGATTCCCACAAGCCCTATAATTATCTTGAGTTTGTCTAATCGAAATTCTTGGAGTAACGGGGGGTTATTCCAACCATCACCAGATATTCTTCAAGGAGGGCCTGATGGTCGCCGTAATCGTCGTAGTGGTAATCGTTGTTGTGCTGGTAATTGTCCTGATCCTGCTGTACAACAACCTGATCAAGCTCCGCAACATGGTGGACAATGCCTGGGCGCAGATCGACGTCATGCTCCAGAGGCGCAACGACTTGATTCCCAACCTCATCAACACAGTGCAGAGCTATATGACCTATGAGCACGACACATTGGAGTCGCTCACCGCCGCGCGCACATCCATGATAAACGCCAAGACTCCTGAAGAGGCAAGCAAAGCCGACGGGGAGATCACCTCAGCGCTGAGAACCGTGTTCGCTGTTGCCGAGAACTACCCAGACCTCAAGGCGAGCCAGAACTTCTCCGAACTCCAGGCCGAGCTTGCCAACACCGAGGACAAGATCAGCTACATGCGACAGAGCTACAACGACACCGTCATGAAGTTCAACACCGCGATTCAAACCTTCCCCGGATTCTTGTTCGCCAAGCCGATGGGCTTCACCCCGCGCCAGAGCTTCAATGCGACCCCAGGCGCAGAGCAGGTGCCAGAGGTCTCCTTCGACAACCCCAACAAATGATTATTGGAAACCATGGCAACTGGGCATATATCGGCAGGTTCCAATCAAGCGTTTTCGAGGGATAGGAATGCGAGAGAACATATCAAGTACGAGCACTGATGGTGTAACGCAAAGGAAACTGCCCGCCATAGTGCTGATGTTGATGGCCGCCTTCATGCTGGCCTTTGCCTTTTCAGCGGCTCGACCCCAAGAGGCATATGCCAAATCCTACTCGTGTCCGCAGGTGTCGATTGAGGCCACCGTGGAGACAGATGGCAGCCTATCTGTGAGCGAGACGAGAACCTTCTCCTTCGACGGATCTTTTTCCGCAGTTTGGTGGGTTTACGACAAGCTCCCCAACTCGGATGCCGAAGTCGTGACGGATTCCGTCAGCATCACCCAAGCTGGAACAACCACCGAGCTCTCCCCCGTTGATTTTCAAACCACATGGAGATCCTACGGAGGCCCGGACAATAGCGCCTACTCCTATGACGAGGAAGAGACTACTCTCTATGTGTTCTTCTCCGCCTCCGATGAGGAAATTAGCATTACCACCAACTACCGCATCACGAACATGGTGCAGGTCTACAAGGATACCGCGGAGCTCTACTGGGCGTTCATCGGATCGGATTGGGGAGTCAACAGCGACAACGTGAGCGTCACCCTCACACTGCCCGCTCCCAACGGCACAGCGATCACCCCCGGAGAAACGGTGCGCGGATGGGCACATGGCCCCCTCAACGGATACATCGATGTTGGAACAGACGGCGTGATCACACTCACCGTGCCCTCGGTCTCATCTGGGGAATACGCCGAAGTCCGCACGACATTCCCAACAGAATGGTTGACCGACCTCCCGGAATCTAGCGGCAACCAGCACCAAGACCAGGAAATGCTCAACCAGATACTCCAAGAAGAGAAGAGCTATTCCGACCAGTCAAATACATTTAGAGCGATAACCTGGCTGTTGTTCGCCGGAGAGATCGCCCTGATCATCTGGGCACTAGTGATGTTCTTCAAATATGGCAAGGAGCACAAGCCCAACTTCAAGGAGAAGTACTGGCGAGACGTTCCTGCCGAGGACGTGCACCCCACATTGATCGGGAGACTGTGGAGATCGAACAAGAATAGCCCGAAAGACTTTACCGCCACGCTCATGCATCTCTGCAATATCGGGGTACTGCGCATCGATGCAGGTAACTATCCGAACAAGAGGGGCAAGATCATCAACGACTACTACATCACGCTCTTGGACGGCTATGAGGACAAGATCAAAGACAGCCCGATCGACAAGGCGGCAATCAAATTTATGTTCGATTATGTGGGATCCAAGAGGAACTCTGTATGGTTCGGCAGCCTGAAGGAAAAAGAGAAACTCAGCCCAGAGGCTTTCCTAAAAAGTTACGAGAGCTTTCAGAAATGCGTGGACAAAAATTTCGACAAGCTTAAGTTCTATGAGAAGAAGGGCACAAAATATAAGATCATCACCTATTTCATTGCAATTGCCATTATCTTCGTAGGAATCGTATATCTCG
>JBMNUL010000032.1:0-20855 GCA_050946255.1 Coriobacteriales bacterium
GAATCGACTGCATCACCCTGCTCGCAGGAGAAGATCTTGACGATAGCGACTTCGAGAGCATGCAGGACTACGTGGATACGAACTACCCCGATTTGGAGATGGATGCGAACAGGGGAGAGCAACCGCTCTACCCGCTGGTGCTTTCCGTGGAGTAGTAGATCCTCAATCCGCTTCCGTGCGGATTTGATAAACACCTGGATTTTCCCGGGCTAGGATGGACGTGAGGAGACCTTGGCAAACCGCCGGATAGATGGCGCGCTCAGGCTCGACGAGAGCGTGTCGTGCCTGAAGTATGTCAGCCCCTCACGGGAGCGTGATCTCGCCAAGTTGGGAATCTTCACGGTTCGAGACCTTCTGTACAACCCGCCAAAGCGCTACGTGGACTTCACCGACGTCACCCCGATAGCCTCATGCCAGATTGGGGAGAAGGCAAATGTGCTGGGCCGCGTGGACAACGTCTCCACGAGGGTTGTCCGTCGCAGGATGCGGATAGTCGAGGCCTCGATTGTAGACGACACCGGGGTTATGAACGCCATCTGGTTCAACCAGCCGTGGGTTGCCAACAACATCAAAGAGGGCAAGACCGTGCTGATGCAGGGGACGGTCGCCCACAGGGGAGGCTTCAAGCAGATGAGCTCCCCGCTCTACCTCGTGGTGGACGGCGGTATGGGATCGATGGGAAACATCCGGCCGGTGTACCGCCAGACCAGGGGGATAACCTCCACTTGGATCGGCAAGTTCGTCGACGAAGCTCTGGATCTGACGTCATGCCCAGTTGACCCGCTTCCTGTTTGGTCGAGGGTGGAGAACCACCTCATGAGCAGGCATTGCGCACTAGAGCAGATCCATCATCCGGCAAACATGCAGCAGCGTGACGAGGCCCGGAAGAGACTTGCATACGAGGAGCTGCTGATCTTGCAGCTCCATTGGATCATGGACAGGAACGGTCGGGAAGACGAGGGCGAGGCCCATGTGCACGTCAAGGACGGCCCAAAGCTCGCGGCCTTCTTCGAGGCCCTCCCGTTCTCTCTCACACAGGACCAGATGTCGGCACTCGAGGCAATCGTCGACGACATGTGCTCGGATAAGGTCATGAACAGAATGCTCATCGGCGATGTTGGAACCGGGAAGACGATCGTTGCGGCCGGCGCGATTGCCTGTGTGGCAGATTCCGGGAGCCAGGGGGTTCTCATGGCTCCGACCGAGGTCCTCGCCAGACAGTATGGCCAGAAGATCGGACCGGAACTAGACCAGATAGGCGTCAGCTGGGCAACGCTGACCTCTTCGACGAGCGCTGCGGAGAGAAAGCGGATCGTGGCAAGCCTGGCCACAGGGCAGCTCGATGTCGTTTTCGCCACCCATGCTGTGCTCGAGGACGATATCGTGTTCCGGGACCTCTCGCTCGTCATCATTGACGAACAGCACCGGTTTGGCGTCGAGCAGAGGGAGAAGCTCCGTTCGAAGGGGACCGCTTGCGACTACCTTTGCATGACGGCCACCCCGATTCCCAGGTCTCTTGCGCTCACGATCTATGGCAACCTCGACTGTTCCTATATCAGGCAGAGGCCTGGTGGAAACCGCGATATCGAGACGGTAGTGCTCGACAAGCGCAACAGGTTCGCCGCATTCGACGAGATCCGCGAGTGCGTGAAGAAGGGACAGCAGGCCTACATCATCTGCCCGCTCATAGGAGAGGGGTCGGAAGAAGGGAGCGGCGACGGGAGATCTAGCGGGAAGTCTGCTAAAAGCGGCAAATCAGGGGCTGGGTCCAGCAGGCGGGAATCTGATGACCCCGACGATGAGGACGACCTGGAGGATTATGAGGCCCCCCTGGATGAGGAGGACTTCGCCGCTCTGGGGGAGAACCTGAGAGCCGCCCGCGCAGAGGCGGATTACCTGCAGAATCAGGTGTTTCCCGAGATGACAGTCGGGCTTCTCTGCGGACAGATGAACCCGAAGGAGAAATCCGATGTCATGGAGCAGTTCCGAGATGGCCAGATAGATGTCCTCGTCTCCACGACCGTAGTGGAAGTCGGGGTGGATGTTCCCAATGCCACGCTCATCGTCATAGAGGACGCCGAGAGATTCGGCCTATCGCAGCTGCACCAGCTTCGCGGCAGGGTCGGCAGGGGGGAGCATCCCGGAAAGGCCATCTTGCTCGCATCGACCAAGACCGAGATTGCCGCCAAGAGGATGCAATACATCGCCACCACGCAAGACGGCTTCAAGCTTGCCGATCTCGATCTATCGCTGAGACACGAGGGAGATGTCGTCGGAAGCAGGCAGCATGGCGATTCCGCGCTGAGGTTCTCCAACGTCATACGAGATTCTGACCTCATTTTCAGAGCCAGGGAGGATGCGACGAAAATACTAGAATCCGACCCGTTGCTCGAGCATCCGGTGAACGCATTGCTCGCTCACGAGGTGCATGCAATATACTCACAGGAAGCTGGTGCCGGAGAAGGCAACAGATAAGACCGGGGGTAGACATGAGGGTAGTTGCAGGAGAATTCAAGGGACGCAAGATCGACATGGTTCCCGATGAGGGCACCAGGCCTACGTCCGAGATGGTTCGAGAGGCCTTTGCGAGTTCAGTGCTGTCCAAGAGAAACGGGGGTTTCGAGGGCGCGAAGGTCCTCGATGCCTTTGCCGGCAGCGGGGCAGTCGGAATAGAGGCCCTTTCCAGGGGTGCTGCCACTTGCACGTTCATAGACAGCAACCAGAAGGCGATTGCGACCATCGAGTCGAATCTCGGGCAGCTTCCGATGGAAAACTCGCGCTACAAGGTCGTTCACTCCGACTCCCTCGATTCCTTCTCTACCACCCGCGACGGCAGGGGAGTCTGTATTTTTCCGGGAGGGCCTTTCGACATCGTGTTCCTCGATCCCCCATATGCCATCGAGCCCAACCGCGTGTGCAGCTTCGTGAGAAGCATGGGTGAGACAGGGGGACTCGAAGACGGCTCGCTCATCGCGTACGAGACTCCGTGCAAGAAGTTCAAGAAGCTGAAGAAAAAGGACCCGATACCCGAGGATATCCTGCAGATGCTTGAAATTCTGGGAGATGGCTTCTCTTTGATGGGGGTCAAGGGATATGGAAATACCCGCATAGTCTATTTCGGATATTCAAAGTAGCGGATACCACCGGCGAGCTGTGCACTATTGGAAATTCCGTAGTATAAAATACAAATGTTTGCGGATAGTGCCCCGAACGTTTTCCAGACGAGAGGAACTGAACATGACCGAGGAGAGGCGAAACGAGACCAGGGCGATGGTGCCGGGGACGTTCGACCCGATAACAGTTGGCCACATGGACGTGATCCGAAGGGCATCCAAGCTCTTTGGCGAAGTTGTGGTGGCTGTGGCAGAGTCTTCCCGCAAGGGAGTGAACGGCCCGATGTTCTCTCTCAACCAGAGAGTCGAGCTGGCCAGCGAGGCTCTTTCGGACATTGACAATGTGACGGTCAAACCATTCACAGGCCTGCTCGTGGATTTTGCCAAGGAAAACGAGGTGCAGGCAGTTGTGAAGGGGCTCCGCGCCGTGACGGACTTCGAGTCGGAGTTCCAAATGGCCGCGCTCAACTACAAGCTAGACCCGAATCTCGAGACCATCTTCATCATGTCTGTTCCGGAGAACATGTACCTTTCCTCATCAGTTGTCAGGGAAATCGCATATTTCAAGGGAAATGTGCACGGTCTTGTACCGCAGGTGGTGGGAAAGGCCCTGTCAGATATCACTGGATGCTCATATTAATCCAGTGAATGATATACTACTTGTTCAGATGAAACAGCCAGAACCGGCTACAAACAACAGACCATGGCTCCCGATTGGAAAACCCGATGGGGCCCGTTTAGAAGATTTTCGGAAAGGGACTGCAAATGGACGAGACCGGAGTACTCGCA
The DNA here is from genome assembly GCA_050946255.1 of Coriobacteriales bacterium. Lineage (GTDB taxonomy): Bacteria > Actinomycetota > Coriobacteriia > Coriobacteriales > CADBOM01 > JBMNUL01. The sequence continues at coordinate 3,903 of JBMNUL010000032.1, forward strand.
CTGCTCGATGAACTCGCGGACCTGCTGGACGACAGCAAGCCTGCTCTCGGCAACAGCTCCAGGCGTCAGGTCGACTACGATCAGGCAATGGATATCATCAATGACATCAGGGATGCTTTCCCGGTGGAGTTCTCCCAGGCCAGACAAATCGTCAGGGAACGTCAGGGACTGCTGGAAGATGCCGAGGCCGAGTGCAACAGGATTCTTGAAGATGCCCGCAACCAGGCGCTCACGATTGCAAGCGAGCAGGAGATCGTGAGGATTGCCCAGCAGCAGGCCGAGAACATCCTAGCTGACGCCAGGGAGGTAGAGCGCTCCACCAGGGCAGGCGCAGAGGATTACGCGGACAACGTCTTCTCCCACATCGAGTCCACGCTCGACTCGCTCACGGAGAATGTTCACCGTTGCCGTGAGAGGCTCAACAACCGCTCTGCTCACTAATTCGTACCCCACGCATCTATAGCATCGCAGGAGCCTTCCCTGGGCTTTGCCCGCGGAGCTCCTTTTTTCGTTTCATAGGTCAGAGCGGGGATCATCATCTTCAGGAGCTAGACGACGAGCTAAGGCTCTGCGGATCTGATCTTGGGGGTTCATCATCGTCAGGTGCAAAATGGCGAGCTAAGGCTACGAGGATCTTAGCGCTGCCCATCATCCTTCGTCAGGCGTGGGGCAAAGAGGCAAAGTCCCACGGGTACGAGCGGGGTTCATTATCACCGGGTGCGAAACACGAGGTAAATGAAATGGACAAGGTTCTTTTCCAAACATCCGATATCTCCGCATATGCTGGTCAGGGCCAGAAGCTCACCGGCACGCTCGAGGTAGGGGAGTTTTCGTTGGGGCCGATGAATTATGCGATTGAGAAAGGAATTTCCTACGAGGTGACCCTTTCTAACATAGGCGACGCGATCGTCGTGAACGGGTATGCCTCTGCAGATGTGGACGGTACCTGTGTCAGGTGTCTTGAGCCGGCGAAGGTCAATGTCGAATCCGACGTGGAGGGTTACTTCGCCCTGTCTGAAGACTCCGATGTGACGGGTATGGAGGAAGACGAGTACGAATATGTTCCCGAGGATGGGGTGATCGACCTGGCCCCAGAGATCTATTCCGCCATCATCGTGGAGATCCCGACGATTTTCCTCTGCAAGGACGATTGCAAGGGGCTGTGCCCAACTTGCGGGGCAAACCTCAACTACGAGACATGCGATTGCGCCAACAAGATCGACGAGGACAATCCCTTCTCTGTTCTCAAGGACCTGTTCAAAGACGAAAATATGAACAATGAAGCGGATAATTGAGAATCCTGTGTCCAACTCGTGAATCTTCACCTCTGCAATGTATAATTATCTTTATTCGTGATAATTTGCATATGACAAGACGAGAGTCTTGCTTTGCAGTGGGCTTTGTAACAATGCGAGAACAGGTATTGCAAGAATATGTGGGAAGTGTTTTTGCATGGTTTTTGGTGAAAGGATTCTGTGGCATTTTCGGACCGTCAGAATGACCTCTGTCCCCGTGATATCCCAAAGCCTGTGAGGAGCACTAGCATCTCCGCTGAATAGGGGCTTCAGTGATCGAGGTTAAGGACATACGGAAATCTTATAAGGCCGGGGACTTCGTTCAGAATGCTCTCGACGGTGTCTCGTTGAATCTCCGCGACAACGAGTTTGTGGCGATTCTGGGTCCCAGCGGGTCCGGCAAGACCACTTTCCTCAACATCCTGGGTGGACTGGACCGTGCGGATTCCGGCGACATCGTGATCAATGGGATCTCCACCAAGGACTACAAGGACCGCGATTGGGATACCTATAGGAACCACAGAATCGGGTTCGTCTTCCAGAGCTACAACCTCATCCCACATCAGACCGTGCTCTCCAATGTGGAACTGGCGCTCACGCTTTCCGGAGTCTCACGTGCAGACCGCAAGGAACGCGCCACCAAGGCCCTCGAGAGAGTGGGACTGGGTGACCACATCAACAAGAACCCGAGCCAGCTTTCCGGTGGGCAGATGCAGAGGGTCGCCATCGCGAGGGCCCTTGTAAACAACCCAGAGATTGTCCTAGCAGACGAGCCTACCGGCGCACTCGATACCGAGACCGGTATTCAGGTGATGGATATCCTCGAGGAAGTCGCACAGGACCGTCTCGTGGTGATGGTTACCCACAATCCGGATCTGGCGGACAGGTATGCTTCTAGAATCGTGCGGCTATCGGATGGAAAGATCGTAAGCGATAGCGATCCGTATATCGTGACCGCCGCCGAGGTGGAAGCTGCCAGGGCGATGGAGATGTCTGCTGCTGTGGCTGTGCCGATGGCTGCTGCAGCAGGTGAGGCCTCCGAGCCAACTGTGCCATCGGTTGAACCCGAAGCCGAGAGCGCTGAGGCTGGTGAGCTCGGGCAGGATCAGACCGGATTCTCCCGGGTCGATGAGGGAGCTGCCGAGCCAGGCGAGCCCGGAACCGAACCAGCAGAGCAAAATGCGGAAGTCACAGAACCCGCAGAGCCTGGTGCGGAAGTCGCCACCGAACCAGCTCCTACAACTTCAGTCAAGAACGGTGCCGAACCTGCTGCAGGCGCCGCAGCAGCTATGGCAGCGGAAGACGCTGCGGACAAAACGGCGGCGTTCGAACCAGTAGGGGTTTCCTCCTCTGCGGACAAGGGACCATCTTCCAAATCGAAGGCAGGCAAGAAGTATGCCTCGATGTCATTCCTGACCGCGCTCGCGCTCTCCTTCCAGAACCTCATGACGAAGAAGGGGCGCACCTTCCTAACCGCATTTGCCGGCTCTATCGGCATCATCGGAATCGCCGCCATCCTTGCGCTCTCCAACGGCGTGAACAACTACATCACCGATACCGAGGAAGATGCCCTGACCAACTATCCTCTGACCATAACCAAGTCGAGCTTCGACATCACAAGCCTGATGTCGCCGACGACCACGGAGAATTCCTCGGATGCGGAGGCAGATTCAGGAGTGGATACCAGTTCCACTATTCCGGAGACCACGATCATGAGCGACATGTTCGCAGAGGTAAAGAACAACGACCTGGTTAAGTTCAAGGCCTATCTTGAGTCGGGCGAATCCGATATCTACGACTACGTGTCCGCGATCCAGTATTCGTATGGGATAGTCCCCCAGATCTTTGAGGACAACGTCGATGAGAACGGTGTGGTACAGCTCAACCCCTCTTCGGTCACCAGTGCTTTATCGAACGACATCAACACATCTTCGCTGACATCCTCCGCGGTGGCTGGGACGAGCGTCTTCAATGAAATGCTGAACAACCAAGAGGTGCTCGAGGAACAGATGGACGTTGTGGAGGGCAGATGGCCCGAGAGCTATGACGAGGCTGTGCTCGTCCTCAACGAAAACGGTGGCCTGAGCGACTACACGCTCTATTGCCTTGGGGTCTACGACCCCGATAACATGTCGAATATGGTCGAGGAGGCATTGAACGGCGAGGAGGTCGAGGTTCCCGAGACCGAGCAGACGCTCACATATGACGATGCAATGAACTTGACGTTCCGTGTCGTGCCCTCAGCGTACATGTACGACTACAGCTCCTCAACTGGCACGTGGACAGACAAATCCGACGACGATGAGTTCATGAAGGACGTTGTGGAAAACGGAATCCAGCTCAAGATCGTCGGAATCGTGATGCCGGACAAGACCTCCAGCGCGACCGCGCTCTCGGAGGGCGTCGCATACACGCCGGAACTCACCAACAAGCTTATCGAGATGGCGGGTGAGACGGAAATAGTCAAGGAACAGGTGGCCTCTCCAGATGTGGACGTGTTCACCGGGGAGACTTTCGAGGAGCTCCAGGACAGCCAGGGGGATGATTTCGACCTCACGTCGATATTCTCCATAGATGAGGACAAGCTCGCGCAGGCATTCTCCTTCGATACCTCAGGCTTGGATTTCTCTGACCTCAACTTCGACACCAGCTCCATCGATACCGGGAGCATAGATCCCAGCAGCATCTCTGTGGACTCGAGCACGCTTTCCTCGATAATGGACGAGGATGCAATCCGAAGCATCATGCAGAATGCGCCGGAGTTCACGATGCCGGATGCTGGAGGAGACCTGACCGACGACCAGATCGCGGCAATCTCCCAAACCGCGCAGGAGATGTCCGCCGATTTCGCATCATGGTTGGTCAGCGAGGGGAAGATCGTCCCTGGGACCGACCCAGATTACGGGGCTTTGTTCAGCGAGTACCTTCAGACCGAGCGGGGCGCTTCCTATATGAACCAGATCAGCCAGGAGCTGAGCGCTAACGTGGCGGATCAGGTGAGCTCCGCGTTGGAGGACTACATGACCAACGAGTTCGCCCCGTACCTCACCCAGGCGATGCAGCAGCTGATGATCCAGGCGGCAAACGTCATGGTCACCGAGGTCGCACAGCAGATAAATTCCGAGATGGCATCGATGACCGACTCCCTGGGGAGCCAGCTCAACTCCATCATCTCCGGCGAGCTCTCGAGCAAGATGTCCAGCTTGCAGGATCAGTTGGCGAGCAGCTTCAACTTCGATGCCGATACCTTCGCGGATGCGATAACCGTGAACCTGACGCAAGAAGACCTGACGAGCCTGCTCGAGAACTACATGAACTCCGAAGACCTCAGCTATGACTCCAACATCGCCAAACTGGGGTATGCGGACCTCGATGACCCCGAGTCCATCAGCATCTACCCGGTGGACTTCCCGGCAAAGGAGCACGTGATAGAAATCATCGATGACTACAATACCAAGATGGAGCAGGCTGGCGATGAAGACTCGACGATTCAGTACAGCGATATCGTCGGCACGCTCATGAGCTCCATCACAGACATCGTCAACATGATAAGCATGGTGCTCATCGCCTTCGTGTCGATCTCCCTCGTCGTGTCCTCGATCATGATCGGGATCATCACCTACATCTCGGTTCTGGAGCGCAAGAAGGAGATTGGAATCCTCCGCGCAATGGGAGCCTCCAAGAGAAACATCGCCAACGTCTTCAATGCCGAGACATTTATCATCGGCCTGATTTCAGGTGTGTTCGCGATCATCGTGGTGCTGATCGCCTCTGTTCCGGTGAACGCATTCGTGCTAGCCGGTTGGAACGTTCCCAACGTGATGACGCTGCCAGTTTATGAGGCGCTGATCTTGATTCTGATAAGCGTGCTCCTCACGCTTATTGCAGGTTTCATACCGGCTATCAAGGCCAGCAGGCGAGACCCGGTGGAGGCACTTCGCGGAGAATGATTTTGCGCGCGAGCTGAGGGAGTGGGCTGCCCGTTTTCTCTCGCATTACAAGACTCTCTGTTTTGGGTTCTTGAACTTCCTGAAACACCGGTGGCAATCGGCGATATATCACCGGCGGGCGGTGCATGTGCAACGGCTTTGCACGTGGTGCTTCAAAATCTTTCCAAATTTTGTTATATTTTGGCTGTATTTGAGTTCGAAGGCGCGTATTTCCGCGCAACTTGGGCAGCTTGTGAGCTGCCTTTTGTATAGGTTGGCTTCGGGAAAAGTGGGTTATGCCCGCTTTTTTTATTGAGAGGAGATGTGCTAGGTGAGGAGCAAGAAGGTCGAGGAGCTCATCGATGCCCTTGAACCTGCCGCGACAGAGCATGGCTTCGAAATCGTGGATGCCGAGATTCTGGGCAAGGCCGGTTCACCGATACTCCGCATCTACATCGATTCCCTCGATGGAGACATAGACCTTGACGTCATCTCCGAGGCACAGCAGGAGTGGCTCGAGCCGATGGTCGATTCCGTTGACCCAATCAACGGCGAGTACGTGCTCGAGGTCTCCTCGCCCGGAATCGACAGGCCCCTGCGCACGAGGGAGCACTTCGAACGCTTCATTGGCGAAGACGTGAGAATCGCCTGCGCCCCTGTGAACGGCAGGGGAAAGTTTTCCGGAGTCCTCATGGGGCTCGATGGCGACAACGTCATCGTCGAGTGCGACGGCACTCGATATTCAGTGCCCTTCGACTCCATCAAGAAGGCAAACGTAATCGGAAAGATCGAATTTTAGGAGGAACGCGAAATGGCTTCGGAACTGACGGACGCTCTGTCCGCTCTGGCCGCAGAGAAGAAGATCGACGAGTTTTACCTGCTCGAGAAGCTTGAACAGTCGCTTTCCAGGAGCTATAAGTCGATTTTGAACCTGGAATACGACCCGAGGGTCACGATAGACAGCGACACCGGCAAGATCTATGTGTTCGAGCAGGTTCCAGTTGGCGAGCCCGACGAGGAAACCGGCGAGTACACCGAGTTCGAGGAGCGTGACGTCACGCCAAAGGACGTGAGCAGGATCGCAGCTCAGAATGTCAAGAAGTACCTCTCCGAGATTCTCCGCGAACATGAGCGCCAATCGCTCTACGAGGAGTTCGAGGAGCGCATCGGCGAGCTCGTCTCCGGCCAGGTTCTTCAGACCACCAAGGATTTCACGATCATCAAGATCCGCGAGGGAGTCGAGGCCGAGCTTCCTCACTTCGACGTGAACGAGTTCCCGGATGAGCTCAACGAGAGGCCCCCGAGGGAGCACTATCGTCACAATCAGAGGCTCAAGGCCCTGATCATCGACGTGCGCGATCCAAATTCCATCGAGAACATCTCGAAGGGGCGCAACACCAGACCGCTGATCGTGGTTTCCAGGACCCACCCGGATTTCATCCGCAAGCTCTTCGAGATGGAGGTCCCCGAGATCTACGAGGGGGTTGTCACCGTCAAGGCCATTGCCCGAGAGCCAGGTGCAAGGTCCAAGGTCGCGGTCGCATCCAACGAGAGCAACCTCGATCCTGTGGGCGCTTGCGTTGGACCCAGGGGCTCCCGCGTGCGCATGGTCGTCGAAGAGCTCCACAACGAGAGGGTCGATGTCATCGCCTGGAGCGACAACCCCGCCGTGTACGTTGCAAATGCGCTGTCGCCGGCGAAGGTCTCCAGCGTTTCCATCGACCAGAAGAGGAACTTCGCGACCGTTGTGGTCGCCGACGACCAGCTCTCCCTCGCAATCGGCAAGGAGGGGCAGAATGCAAGGCTCGCCGCAAGGCTCACCGGATGGCACATCGACATCAAGAGCCTCTCGCTGGCAAAGCAGGTCGGCGGGGATGACAGCCTAATCGACGAGCCAGAACCCGAGGAGGAAGAGGAGTCGGACGGAAGGTGCGCCTTCATCCTCGAGAACGGCACAAGGTGCCGCAATCACGCACGTCCTGGCAGCAAGTTCTGCGGGGTACACGAGAAGTAATATATTCTGGCATTGTGCAGGTTGCGATGCTAGAAAGGAAATGCGGCCGCGGGATTATCCGTGGGTCCGTTGAACGAAGAGGAAGCTGAGACAGGGATATTGGCCACGAACAGACCAAAGAAGAAACCGATGCGCACTTGCTGTGCGTGTGGCAGGCAAGACGTCAAGGGGGAGCTTCTCCGCATCGTCAGGAGAAGCGATGGCATCGTCAAGCTGGACCCCAGCGGTCGTGAACCTGGCCGAGGGGCATACGTTTGCCCCGACGTCGCATGTCTTGAGAAGGCAATTGCACAGCACAGGTTGGAGAAGGCGCTGCGTATAACAGTGAGGCCGCAAGATTGTGATGGCCTGCGTCGCGATTTCCTGGAGCACCTCGGTGCTGTCCCAGCAGGGGAAGGGGAGGAGAAAATAAATGGCTAAGATGCGAGTACATGAGCTGGCGAAGGAATTTGGAGTGACCAGCAAGGAGATGCTGGAGAAGCTCAACGAGATGCACATTCCGGCCAAGAACCACTCCTCGACCCTCGAAGACGCATACGTGGACAAGATCCGCAAGAAGATGGCCCCCATCCTCGAAGCCAAGAAGGCAGAGGAGGAGGCCAAGGCCGCCGCTGCAGCCGAAGAGGAGAGGAAGGCCGACGAGGCCAAGAAGGCTGCTGAAGAGAAAGCTGCCCGCGAGAAGGCCGAGGAGGAGAGCAAGGCTGCTGCCGAGGCAGAGCGCAAAAAGCGCGAGAAGGACAAGGCCGCACGCGATGCCGAGCTCGAAAAACGGAAGAAGGACAAGGCTGCCCGCGACGCCGAACTTGCGAGGCGCGAGAAGGAGAAGGCTGCCCGAGAGGCCTCCGAGTCGAAGGAGTCGGGTGACCAGAAGTCTGGAAAAGACCAGAAGAAAAAGAAGGTCCTCCGCGCCGACTCCGGCAAGAGCGACCTAGACGACCTGCTCTCCCGAATCGAGGCAGAGTCCAAGCGCTTGAGCCAGGAGAAATCCAAGAAGGCATCTCAGGCCAAGAAGGAAAAGGAGAAGGAGGCTTCCAAACAGGAGGTTGCAGCCGAACAGGCCAGCGCCATGAAGGCTCCCCGCTCCGAATCCAAGCCCAAGAAATCCAAGCAGGGCGGCAAGCAGAGGGCGCAGTACGATGACGAGCAACCCCAGAGAAAGGGCGGCAAGAAGGGCAACAAGAGAGCTCAGAGAATCCTGGAGGAGGAGCTGGATTCCCAGATTCAGGAGTCCGAGACCGACGACAGGTACAAGAAGATGGCCGACAAGGCCGAGAAGCTTCAGCGCCAGAAGATCATAGACGAGGCCAAGGCAATGGTAGACGCTGCCCAGAACGAGGGCCAGGGTCGCCGCAAGAAGCGCAAGGCCAAGCGAGAGGCTCAGGCAAAGAAGCGCATGGAGCAGGAGGCAATCGAGAAGGGAATCGACCCATCTCTCGTGCTCGACGACTCTGTCGTGCAGATCACGACCGGCTCCACCGTTGCAGAAGTTGCCGATGCCCTTGGCGTGAACAGCTCCGAGATCATCAAGAAGCTCTTCCTGCTCGGCACGCCGCTGACCGTCACCCAGTCGATGAGCGATGACCTGATCGACCTCATCGCAGACGATTTGGGCCGCAAGGTCAGGATCGTCTCCCCAGAGGAGCGCTTCGAGATCGCCATTCACGATTCTGAGGAAGACCTCGAGCCGCGTCCGCCAGTGGTCACCGTTATGGGACATGTCGACCACGGCAAGACATCGCTGCTCGACACCATCAGGAAGACCGGGGTCGCAGAGACCGAGGCCGGTGGTATCACCCAGGCGATCGGCGCTTCGGTGGTCAACATCAACGGTAGGCAGATCACCTTCATCGATACGCCAGGCCATGAAGCCTTCACCGCCATGCGCGCTCGCGGTGCGAAGATCACAGACGTCGTCGTGCTCGTGGTAGCCGCAGACGATGGCGTGATGCCGCAGACAATTGAGGCAATCAACCATGCAAAGGCTGCGGACGTGCCGATTGTGGTGGCAGTGAACAAGATCGACAAGCCGGGGGCAAATCCCGAGAAGGTGCGCCAGGAGCTCACCGAATACGGGATCATCCCCGAGGAATGGGGCGGCGAGAACATGTTCGTCGACGTCTCCGCCAAGAAGGGAATCAACATCGACGAGCTGCTCGAGACCATCCTGCTGCAGGCGGATGTTCTGGAGCTCAAGGCCAATCCCAATGCGCTTGCCTCTGGATTCGTCATCGAGGCAAATCTCGACAAGGGAAGAGGCCCTGTGGCGACCGTCCTCGTGAACAGGGGAACGCTGAAGGTCGGCGACGCTCTGGTCGCTGGAACCGCATACGGCCGCGTCAGGGCCCTCATCAACCCCAAGGGTGAGCATGTGGATTCGGCCAGGCCCGCAGACCCAGTCGAGGTTTTGGGACTCAACAGCGTCCCTGCTGCAGGAGACGAGTTCAGAGTGTTCGACGACGAGCGCGATGCTCGAGACCTTGCTGAAGACAGGGCCCTGCGCGAGAGGCTGAAAGAGCAGCAGTCCAGGGTTCCCGTCACACTCGATGACTTCTTCAACAGGATCGAGGAGGGCAAGATCCCGGAGCTCAACCTCGTCGTCAAGGCCGATACGCAGGGCTCTATCGAGGCCCTCAAAGATGCCTTTGCGAAGATGGACCAGTCGGAGGTTCACATCAACGTCATCCATTCCGCAGTTGGTGGAGTCACCGAGACGGATGTCATCCTCGCGGCTGCTTCCGATGCGATCATCATCGGGTTCGGAGTGCGCCCGCAGGCCAAGGCGAAACAGCTCGCCGAGAAGGAAAAGGTCGACATCCGCACCTACAGGATCATCTACAAGCTCATCGAGGACATCAATGCGGCTCGCGTTGGAATGCTCAAGCCCGACATCGTGGAGGTGGAGACCGCCACGCTCGAGGTGCGCGAGACGTTCAAGGTCCCGAAGGTCGGCACCATCGCCGGATGCCTCGTCACCGAGGGCGAGGTCAACGTCGACAACAAGATCAGGGTCGTGCGCGACGGAACGATTATCCACGAGGGCGATATCGCATCGCTCCGCAGGTTCAAGGACGATGCCGTGAGCGTCAAGGCCGGATTCGAGTGCGGCCTTGGCATCGCGGACTTCCAGGACATCCACGTGGGAGACGTTCTGGAGAGCTACGAGTTGCGCGAGGTCGCTCGCGAGGCATAGACATTGCAGAGGCATTCGATGGCCCGCCTTCTCCATTCAGTTGTTTCGGGGAGGCGGGCCGAATGGTGTTTCGCCGGTTGGGTTTCAGTTCAATGAGATCCTTTAGTGAGAATCCCGCCGAGCGATTCACCGCCAGGAGGACAGGATGAAACAGACTCCAGCATCACGCAAGAGCAACCAGATAATCAAGGACAAGATCGCCACGATCATCCTCACCCAGTGCGCAGACCCTCGGCTCGACATGATAACGGTCACCGACGCCAAGGTCTCAAACGACCGCTCCGTCTGCAACATATACGTGTCAACCGAGCCGGACCGCTACGACGAGGTCAGGTCCGGGCTGGCCGCGGCGAACGGGAGAATCAGGTCTATTCTCGGCAAGACGCTGGGATGGAGGGTCACGCCCGAGCTAAGGTTCATGATCGACGAGACGGTCGACCAGGCAGAGCGCATCGAGAAAGCCCTCTTGGACGTACCCGCAACCATGAGCATCCCGAAGGATGAGGATGGGAACCCGATTCCCGTGGAGGGACAGGAAGCGCCGGAGAACTGAACCGGGAAATGTCGGATTGCCCGGAAACGAGGAGACGTTCCGGTGCCAAATGAGAATTAGGCAGGAGAGTGGAATGCAGAACTCCACATTTGAAGAGATGGTCGAATACATAAAAGATGAGCAGAGCTTCGCGGTATGCGGACATGTCAATCCCGACGGCGATTGCATTGGGTCCGTGCTCGCCATGACATGTGCTCTCAGGCAGGCTGGAAAGAATGCTGTTCCTCTGCTCGCCAACTCGTCACCTGTTCCTGCCAAATACGGCTTCTTGGATGGTTCCGAGGATTTCATGCATGCCTCCCATTACAAAGAGGACCCCGATGTGTTCATCTCAGTGGACACCCCTTTCGGAGACAGGATGGGGGAGGGCCTCGAGGTCATGGGACGCGCGAAGAAGGTCGTGCAGATTGACCATCATCCTGGAGATGGCGTAGACAGGGGACTCTTCCACATCGACACATCTTCGGCTTCTGCCTCTATGCTCGTATGGGAGTTCGCGGTGGCGCTGCTCGGGACCCCTGATGTGAACATAGCCACTGCTTGTTACACCGGTCTTCTTACGGATACCGGCAGGTTCCAGTTCCAAAACACCGATGCCAGGGCCCTCAACTGCGCGAGCCAGTTGGTAAGCGCTGGTACCGACCCGGCATTAGTTGCGACGGAGGTCTACGAGATGAGACCGCTGCCCTCGCTTCAGCTGGAGGGCAGGCTGATCTCGAGAATCGAATTCACATCTGGTGGGAGAATCGCCTGGTCTTGGGTCGAGGATGCCGACTACGTGGAGCTTGGCGCCAAGAAAGAAGATACCGAAGGGCTCGTCGACGTCGTCCGTTCCGTCGAGGGAATAGACATCGCCGTTCTGGTTCGAGGCCGTTCCAACAGCGTGCGCTGCAGCATCAGGGCAAAGCGCGATCTGGATGTCAGCGTCATAGCCTCCAAGTTCGGTGGCGGTGGTCATAAGGCTGCCTCGGGATTCACGGTTCCCGGCACTCTCGACAAGGTCAGGGACGAACTGGTCGACACCTTCGAGAGAATCGACAAGCTCATCGTCGACGGAAACTATCCGGAGGGCCTCTAACCTTGAAGCGTGGGCAGACCGACATCTGCGCGCTGGTGGCAATCGACAAACCGGGCGAGATGACATCTCATGATGTCGTCAACATCGTCAGGCGCGCGACTGGCGAGAGGCGAGTCGGTCATGCCGGAACGCTCGATCCGTTTGCCACAGGGGTCCTGATCGTTGGAATCGGTCCCGCCACCAGGCTCTGCAGCCTGATTGCCGGTAAGCCGAAGTCCTATTCTGCTCGAATCGTTTTCGGAAGTTCCACCACCACTGATGACCGGTGCGGTGACGTGCTCATGACAGGTGTTGTTCCAGACCGGGTCCTAGATAGAGAGTATGCCCAGAGCGTGCTGGAAAGCTTCACCGGCACATTCCCCCAGATGCCGCCGCAGTACAGCGCGAAGAAGATAGACGGTAGGAAATCCTACGAACTGGCCAGGAGGGGGAGCTCCGCCGACCTGAAACCCGTGGATGTGACGGTTTACAGCTCCAGTCTCCACGAAATAAAAGAGGAAGGGCCAACTGTTTTCTGGGATGTCGACTTCACCGTCTCCAAGGGGACATACATCAGGTCTCTTGCGAGAGACATCGGGGAGAGGTGCGGCTGCTTCGCACATCTTGGGGAGCTTCGCCGCACGAGCGCCTGTGGGGTCCCGGTAGAGAATTGCATTTCGCTGAGTGACTTTGAGAGCGGCTTCAGTCGCGATATGCTGAAAGAAATATGCCTGAACCCTGTGGAGCTTCTTGGGATACCATGCGTGGAGGTAGACGCAGAAGTGATGCAAAAGGTCTCGAACGGAGCTCCATTGGAACTTGAAGGCGAACACGATTCCAAGGCAGCTGGAGATGCGTTGGGAGACGTGTTTGGCATCGTCCATAAAGGGAAGCTCATGGCTTTGTATACGCGTGTTTTGGACAACGGAAACCAGGCAGACGATGGCAAAACTGTACTCAAGAGCAGGGTTGTTTTCCCAGATGGTGTCTGGGGAGTCAGATAACCTTCACGAATGAAAGGATGCCGGAATGGGCATTGGGGCAACTTCTGAGATAATCAACATCACTCCCGAGCTTGGCAACATCGGCGACATAGTATTCGCCCTGGGCGTTTTCGACGGTGTCCACATGGGTCACAGGAAGCTCATCTCGGACTGTTGCGAATATGCCAAAGAAGCAGGGGCGAAATCGGCGATCATGACCTTCGACGTCGACCCCGAGGAGATATTCGGAGATGCCAGCACGAGAAAGCTCCTGTCAAACGAGGACAGGATCTCGGTCCTATCCCGTCTCGGCGCCGACATGGTGTTGGTGTTGAAGTTCGACGAGCAGTTCTCCCAGGAGTCGCCTCAGATGTTCCTGGACACCGCGATTAGGACCCACATGAACCCGCTGGGAGTCTATGTGGGCTGCAACTTCAGGTTCGGGCATCGGGCAAGTGGAGACGCAAGGTTTCTCAAGAAAGCCCTGGGCGATGCCTGCAACGTGGTCGACGAGGAGCTTTTATGTCATAACGGGGAGCCAGTCACCGCCACACGCATCAGGGACCTCATAGAGAATGGCAAGCTCGACGCTGCCAACCACATGCTGAACAGGATGCATTCCATGAGGACAAGGGTCGTGAAGGGCCGTCAGGTAGGTCGAACCATCGGGTATCCCACTGCCAACCTCGTGGGCCTGCATGATTATGTGAAGCCATGCGACGGGGTATATGCGGGGTTCATCGTCGTAGAGGGGGAGTGTTACAGAACCTCTATTTCCGTTGGGGTGCCCAAGACGTTCGGAGACATCGAGTGGACCATCGAGGCTCACATCATCGATTTCGACAAGGATATATACGGCGAAGACGTTACCGTCTATTTTGCAGAGTACCTGCGTCCAATGATCAAGTTCGATTCCACGGACGCGCTCGTGGCTCAAATTGCAGCCGACACAGAGCACGCCGCATCTCTTCCAATGCCTGAGGCTGATGAGCTTCTTTAGTGCTCCTCGCTGGCCCGGAATCTGTTTTACTCGAGGTCGTCCAATGCAGTAAGCGGACGACCTTCTGTAGTGCTAGAGGTCTTTCAATTTCAAACAGAAACCTCTTTTTGCAGTGTTGGAGCTCCTTAATAAAGTCTGGCATTAAATATATTGAGAGTCTTGCTGTTGTCTAAACTCCCGATAAACCCGCAAATTGTGTGCAGGCACAGTCTCGCATTATCAAAAACTGTGCAATTCTACAAAAATTTTTCTTGATTCTTGAAGAAATGTGGAGACTTTGTGATACTTTATTAGGGTATTTAATTTGAGCGCTTATAAACATGCTCTGTCTGCGCTCAAGGCGGAAGGAATCGGCAAATCACAGGTTTCATTCTTCGCGGATGAGAGGAGTGATGAATAGAGAGCTGCAGTTCGTCATGCTGCTTCCTTTTCGCCATGAAAATCGATAGGAGGGTGTGTCAATGACAGTTGATACAAAAGCCGCTGAGCTAGCTCCTAAGGAGCCAAGTGGGATTAGGACAGTAGCTGTTCTGCTGGTCCAGATCATCTCAATGGGGTTTGTAGTCGTAACCCCGGCCATGGCAGTGTTCATGCAATACTTCGCTGAAGATGCAGCTGCAACTGGAATGCCTATTCAGCTCATCTCAACTCTGCCCACGCTTACAACAGTTATCGGTATTCTTATTTCAGGTGCTCTAGTTGGTAAGTATGTCAAGCACCGTACCCTTGCAATCATTGCAACGCTGCTCTTTACCATCTTCGGTACTTGGCCTGCAGTCTTCTATGATTACGGCACCGTTCTCATCTGCCGTGCTCTCTGCGGTCTCGGCCTTGGTCTTCTGAACCCGCTAGCCTCGGCAATCATTCTTGGATGCTACACAGGAAACAAGCAGGCCAACCTCCTCGGTTGGGGAACTCTTGTCATGAACGGCGGCGGAATTGTGCTGCAGACCCTCGGTGGAATCCTCGGTGGAATGGACCCAACCGGTCAGCTCGTGTTCTGGGCTCACCTCTTTGGAATCATCGCCGTAGTCTTCGCATTCCTGCTCCCGAATCCTGAGATTCCCGCAACTGACTCAGAGGGCAAGAAGATGAAGATTCACATCCACAGGGATGTTTGGATCATGTTCGTCATCCTGTTCCTCTTCCAGATGTTCAACTATCCTGCAATGCTCAACGCTGGAACCATCCTCATGGGAACCGGTATGGATATGTCCTCCGCAGTCGTCGCTGCAGGAATGGCACTCAACCTCTTCACCATCTTCGGAATGGTTGCAGGCGCAATCTTCGGTACCGTGTTCAAGCACATCAAGAAGTGGATCATTCCTCTGGGATGGATTCTCTGCGCACTGGGTATTCTCCTGGTCGTCACTGCTGGAAACGTCGTCATGCTCTGCATCGGATTCTCCCTCTTGGGAATCGGCTTCGACTTCGTGCTTCCTGCTATGACCTCTTGGATCGGCCTTGTCTCCAACGAGGCATCTTATCCAATGTCGATCACTGTCATGCAGATAGGCATTCAGCTCGGAAGCTTCATCGCCACTTATTGGCTGCAGCTCCTCCTCGCCACCGTCGGCGACATCGTGTACTTCCCAGGTTATGTGGAGTGCGCGTTCTGCGTCGTGTTCGCGATCGTCTTTGTCTTCGTGAACCCGTTCAAGAGGGCGGAAAACCAGGAGCAGGCTTCTGCATAAGCTTGTCGACCGATCTCTAGGTGCGTTTAATCAGGCTGCCTAGATTGAATCCGGGATGGCGGGAAACCGCTGTCCCGGATTTTTTCTGCGTGGGAGCTTGCGCTCTTTCGCTATTACTTGTGTAGCTCATGCGCGCATACGTTTTTCGGTTGTGCAGGGCCAGGCTTCCTCATCCTCTTTGTTCCCAACCCCACAGAGCAAGTGGACACATCTCCGGCAATGCTCTTTCCTGCCGTGCTTTGTCATCTTCAAACCCTTCAAAGCGGCAAATGGTCTTCGAAATCTTCTCAGGTCAGAATACCTTTCAATATTTAGCGATGAAGGGTGATTCAAAGCACAATACCTTGCGCTTTTTTGTATGCGCTTGACCATTTTGCTGCAGCAATATCGATATTTTCTGGGCAAATGACCGTCTTTGCCAGAAAAGCTGCTGCATTTTATGCCTTAGACCCGCTAAATGAGTTCAATCAACGTATTTATTTATCTGAAAGGCTGTCTTCACGGCTACAATCAACACCGCTATCCCTAACTATGTGTTTTCCATGGTTTTATATGGGATTTTTTGTTTTTGTATCCGTTAAACGAGAGGAGAAGCATCCATGTCTTATCTGGCTTGGATAGCGCCTGTATGTGCGCTCATCGGCATTTGCTTTGCCGCGTACTTCGGGCGTTGGGTCTTGAAGCAGGACCCGGGCAACGAGAAGATGCAGAAGATCTCTGGTCAGATTCAGAAGGGCGCTAAGGCTTTCCTGTTCTCAGAGTACAAGATCTTGATCATCTTCGTTGTAATCGTCGCGATATTGTTAGGTCTGTTCCTTGGGACCCCCGAGTTCCCGGCCAGAGGTTGGTTCACAGGTCTCGCGTTCATCACGGGCGCCATTCTCTCGGTTGCAGCTGGTTATGTTGGCATGACCGTTGCAACCCGTGCTAACGCCAGGACCGCTTGGGCTGCAATGGACAGCATCTCTCCTGCCCTCAAGATCGCGTTCCGTTCTGGAATCACGATGGGCTTGGTAGTTGCATCCTTCGGCCTCATGGGAATTTCGCTCTGGGCGATTTTCGTTCTGCTCGTAGGCGATCCTCAGCCAGAAATCATCAACGGTTTTGCAATGGGTGCTTCTTCAGTTGCACTGTTTGCCCGTGTTGGTGGTGGAATCTACACCAAGGCCGCAGACGTTGGAGCCGACCTCGTCGGCAAGGTCGAGGCTGGAATCCCCGAGGACGATCCCCGCAACCCT
>JBMNUL010000033.1:0-20811 GCA_050946255.1 Coriobacteriales bacterium
CCGCCCTTTTCGCCGGACTCGTCGGAATCCACATCGTCTTTGTGGAGACGTGGGAAGGTTTCATCGTAGTACTTTGTGCCAAATCCCATCTCGTTCTCGGAATCACATCCCTCGGCTTTCCTGTCCTTCTCCAGCTTTTCTGCGCTTTCCTTCTGAATGGCGACATCCCTTCTCAAGGAAGTGTCACCGTCGTTCTTCTTGACCTTGGAGTACTTCTTGCTCTCGTAATCTTTCTCAGTCTCGATTTCCGCACCGTGTCCCATTCGGCCCGTCTTCTTCATCCCGAATGCATGAACCACGATGCACGCTGCAACGATGCCAGTGATTCCGAGCGCTATGCTCGAAGGCTGCACATTCGCATCGCCGATGTGAAGGTCTCGCAACCTGGAGGAGAAGAACGGGGAGTTGGCATTAACCCAATTTCCAACGTTGTTGTGGGGGTTTGCGGTGGCGCATCCGCAGCACGGAGCTCCAGACTCCACGCACCAGCTTGCACGCCTGTTCCATCTGACCACAGGGCAATTCGCATAGGTCTCTGGACCCCTGCATCCCATGGCATACAGGCAGAACTGATGGGTCTCCTCTTCAGAGCCGAACTTGTAGACGAACTCTCCGTTCTCGAAATGTCCGCGCCTCGGGCAATTGTCATGGATAACCTGGCCGAAAAGATCCGTGGGCATGTTCTTCGAGTTCAAAGTCGGAAGCTGCCCGATCAGCAGGTAATCAACGATCACGGCGATAACGTTTTCCGGATTGACCGGGCACGCCGGGAGGTTGACCACCGGAGTGGAAATCCCCCTCTCCTCCAAGAACTGCTGGACTCCCATGGCACCTGCCGGGTTGGGATCTCCTGCCTGCCATCCACCATCGACGGCGCAGGATCCGCATGCTATCACAGCCACGGCACTTGCAGCAGCCTCTGCGAGAATATCGGTTCCCTTCTCCCCTCCTATCAAGAGGGCGTTTCCATCCCAACCGGTCATGACCCCGCCCTCGTAGACGAGGATGTAGTTTCCTGCGGCAATTGTCTCTGCCTTGGCCTGCTCAAGAGAGTATCCAGCGGCTGCAGAGAGAGTTTCGGAATAATTGAGGGAAATCAGGTCCAGAACCACAGTGGCGATATCAGGTGAATCAACCTGTGCAAACGACTCTGTGCAACCAGAGCATGAACCTGCCTCCAGCCAGATGACAGGGGCAAGGTTTCCTTCTGTGGCCCCAATCTCCAAAGCCTCCGCAATACGCGGGGCCATTGCATCAGTCAGACCAAGCGCCACGGCAATACCACCACAGAACTTCAGAAACTGTCTGCGGGTGATTTTCCTAGCGGCCAGATAACCGTAAAAGCCAGACTCGGCCACTTCTTCTCTTCCCATATGCGCACCTCACTCTCACGCCAGAAACGTCTTCGGAGAAAGAAAGCAGGATGCTGAATCCGATACAGACACCGAAACCCAAACAGCTCTCAAATACCCCCGGCACGCAATGTCTGAGCGCATTGCATGCCCGAACATCCATCCACTCTTGCAGTATGTGATGAACATCCAATCACTCTTGCAGTATGTGATGACGTTGTGAAGATTATAGAATTGAAACGCCGATATTACACATATTTAATAATTTATTGTCGACCGACGACAGAATGCTTTCGGTAATAAAGCAAGTAGTGCTAGTATTTGTTTTCTTTGGGTTTAACGCCTTTTTCCTTTCCCCACACCCCTTTTCCCAAATGTTTCTAGCAAATCAACGACAGTTTGATTTTTCTGCAAGTGGCACCAAATATTCAAGTAAAACGATACAATTTCAGGAAAATGTAGTTCTAGTTAATGCGGGATATTCCGACTTGGGCAAGGGGCCATTGCCATAAAATAATGGTGTAAAACGATAGGCGAACAATCAAACGTTTACCCAAACACCACATGATTTTCCAGTATGGAAGGGATCGTCATGAGCATTGAGATCGAAGACTTTGCCAACATCGACTACGACAGAGAACGCAGATGCGGTTTCCCCGAAGTGATATTTGGAATGGGCAAGAGCACCGACCAGATGATCGCCATAGCAAAAGCGATACTGGAGAAGCAAGACCTCGTTCTCGTCACCAGGGTCGAGCCTGAGGAAGCTAAGAGCATCAAGGCGGAGATCCCAGATGCATGCTATCTAGAGACGCCAAGGTCCCTCTTCGTCGACAGAAGGCAAACCCCCCTCATAGGCGAGACCACGATGGAAATCCTCGGACAAGTGGAACAGAACGAGGATACGGGCAACGTCGTAGTCTGTTGCGCTGGAACAAGCGACCTCTATGTTGCCGAAGAGGCGGCAATCACCGCCTGCCTGATGGGGTCGCATGTAAATCTAGTGCCCGATATCGGCATCGCAGGAGTTCACCGCACGCTATCCAAAGTCGACGTGCTGAGAAGCGCCCGAGTCATAGTCTGTTGCGCCGGAATGGAAGGCGCTCTCCCCTCCTTGGTGGCAGGATTGGTGGAGGTGCCGGTAATTGCAGTCCCGACGAGCGTTGGATATGGTGCGAACCTAGGTGGGATAGCAGCTCTGCTCTCGATGATCAACAGCTGCGCCAGCGGGGTCAGCGTGGTCAACATCGACAACGGTTTCGGTGCCGGGCAAATTGCCAGCAGGATCAACAGGCCCTCATGGGCTGAGAACAAATGACAGCTTGCCACATTCAGCCTCAATTGAAACGAAGGAATTGGCAATGATAGCTCACATGGACATATCGACGGGAGCCTCGGGAGACAAGATTGTCGGTTCCCTATTGCAAGTATGCACGGCGCTCGGGATATACGACGGAAACGAGTTCTCAAGCTTCTTCGAAGATCTTCTCGAAAACGTCAAAGTAGATGTATACGAGGGAGACAGCTGCGGAATCGAAGGCCTGCACCTTCATGTGGAGTACGGCGAAAAACACGAACATGCGGACGACGGTCATTTCGAACACGGCGATTCTAGCTCCAACGAGCATGGCAGTGTCGAATCGGACGAACACGATCACGACCACGGTCATGCCACTTCCACAGAGCACGAACACGATGGGCATCACCATCACCACGAGCACAGGTCCTGGTCTCAAATCGAGTCGATGCTGAGCTCATGGCACTCAGAGGGAAAGCTCCAAGATGATGCCTTCAAAAGGGCAATGGCAGCGTTCAAGATCGTGGCTGAAGCGGAATCTCAGGTTCATGGTGTCCCATTAGAAGAGGTTCATTTCCACGAGGTGGGCGCAATTGATTCAATAGTGGACATAGTTGGGGCATCGCTTCTCATGAGCAAGCTCGACTTGAGCAGGATATTCTGCACCCCAATCACCGTTGGATACGGGACCGTGGATTGCGCCCACGGCACATTGCCGGTTCCAGCTCCCGCAACGGCAAAGATTCTGGAGGGAATGCCGATCGTCACCGGTGCTTACGAAGGCGAGATGACTACTCCGACCGGTGCTGCGCTTCTAAAGGCAAACGTCACGGATTGGGCTCCTCTGGTCCCGATGGTCCCACGTGCTTCTGGATTTGGGCTTGGAGACCGCCAGATCCCAGGCGCGGCTAACTGCCTGCGCACAATCGTTGGAGATGCCATCGATCCGGTGACGCTCGAATCATCCCACGCTGAACCAGAGGATGGGTTCAGAGTCGAAGGATGCGTTCTCCTGCAAACGAACATTGACCATATCAGCCCGGAAATTGCTGCATCATGTTGCGAGGACCTGATGTCGCTTGGGGCAAAGGACGTATGGCAACAGCCTGTGACAATGAAGAAGGGAAGGCTGGGATTTGTCCTGAACGTCTTGGTCTCGCCTGAAGATTGCGATGAGTTCTGCAAGAAGATCTGCGAGCTCACGGGGACACTCGGTGTCAGGCGCAGCATCGTTGAGAGAACGGTGGCCCCGAGGATAAAGAAAACGATTCAAAGCGAGTTCGGCGAGATTGGCTTCAAGGTCATGGAGCCGGGAAGCCCCGCAGAAAGACAGAGCTGGGTACGACCCGAGAGCGACGACGTGGCCAGAGTGGCGAGACAAGCCGGAATAGGATACCCCGAGGCATACGAAAAGCTGATGCACCTATGGGAGAGCTCCCAATAGGTGCATCAGGCTGAACGTTCAAGTTCGAAAGCGCCCTGGAAACCGATCTGTCAGCTATTGTTGCCCATCCTGGTCTTCGGAGTCTTCGTCCTCGAAGGTGATATCCGACAGGTCATCAACAAACGCCTCCACGGCGGCATCCTCTATCGCAGAATAGGAGGGCTCGCCCTGAGAGACGAACGGGACCATCTCGAACAGCACATCCCTGATGTCCACGAAACGGTACTCGCTGTTGTTAAGCGATTCCTGATATGCATCCCTAACGGCGTTGCGACCAGCTATCACCATGTCATGTCTGGAAATTCCCTCGGACAGATTGGAGAGCTCGTCGATGTCGATGGCCGAGAAAGACGTGTGGCCAATCGCGAAGTTGTTCCAGACCCTCTTGCGCTCGTCGAGCGTGGGATAATCGACCTTTATCCTCTGAACCTGCTCGAACATCTCCTCGAACTGGGGTGACAGCCTGACGTCTTCCTGCGACGTTAGAATCGGGAATACATCCGGCTTCTGGAGGATGGCATGGATGTATCCGAGAATCTCGCTGTAAGTGCGATTGCCGCGCGAGAACTCCTCGGGATAATCCATCTCGTTGGCAATGGATTCCTTGATAAAGTCCTGGAGAATGTCGATGTTCTCGATGATGAACGTGCAGGGCGTTGGGATATCGGTTGGATCGGATACCCCGAAGAGCCCACGGCGGAACGGTCCGCTCAACCTGATTGTCCAGAGACCATCGTCGTCGGTGCGCACATGGAGTGTGAGGACGGGATTCCCGATCTCGCCTGCTGTGGCCTCGGCAAACTCGAAAACGTCATCTCTCGAGGGACCGTAGAACAGGAACGGGTCATAGAGCGAAAGCCCCTCCAAGCCGTGAAACTCCGAGGTCTCCTGCAGGAACTGCTTGTACTCGTCATCGACGGCAGCATCAAACCCATAGACGCACATCGACTTCATCTCAGACTCGTATCCCACGAGGTCGCTGTAGGTCTTTGGAGTCAGCGAGTTGGACTCGTTTCCCTTTCCCCACTGCGGAATCGTGGGCGAATGCTTGGCTGGCGGCTCTGGCTCGGGTTCTTCCGGCTCCTTGTGCTCGCCAGACATCATCCCGTTGAACTTCTTCAGAAAATCCGGGTCCGCGCCAGCAGCCGTTGCCTCCGGAGAATGGATTGGGGACATGTGCTCGATCTTGTCGCTCGGCACGCCCATCTCCTCCAATTGGTCCACGGCCATCTTCTGCAGCTGGTGCACCTTCTCATCGACGTCCTCGGGAGAACTGTATGGGGCAAGCACCGTGAAAATTGCCTCGGCCGAGGGCTTGTCCGAGATGCGGCAGGCAATCGACCATGCCTTGCGCATTCCTTCCAGCGCCTCCTGACTCGGAATCAGATTGGCGATCCCATCGGCCTCATAGGCGGCCATATACAGATGGATTGCCAATTTGTTGTAGCCATCGTCCTGCGCGCGGTTGGCCGCATCTAGGTATTCTGAAACATCGAAACTGTCGTCGTTGTCTGGATTGTAAATATTTGGAAGTGAGTCCATGTTCTCACCCTCCTTCGCTGCAAAGCACCATCACTTCAGGCGCTTGCTTACAGCTTACCACTCTTGTATTTCCCAGCCGTTTCGCTCGGCAGCCGTTCGGAGTTTTGTCTTGGGATTCACGGCAACCGGATGCTTTGCGATGGAAAGTATCGGTAAATCCGTGAAGTGATCTGCATAGGAATATCCGATTTCCCAATTGCCCCTTCCAAAATTCTTGTCCGCGTAGAGCTTGAGACGCACGACCTTCTCGTCTCCCTCGACTGGCTTGCCGTCGATCTCCCCGGTGTATCGGTCGTTTTCGATTACCATCTTCGTGGAGACCTGTCTCTCCACCCCGGAATCTTCCGCCATCATCTTCGCAATCGGCTCGAAAGTAGCCGTGACGAAAATCGGCACGTCTCCCCTCTCCTTGTGCCATCGGATCTTCTCAAGGGCTTCAGGACGAAGTTTGGGGTAAATCTTAGTCTTGTAGATCTTCTCTATTATCTTGTTGGCATCGGCAGAAGACATGTTTCTAAATGACGAGAACACGCGCCTTCTCACAGCCTCCGTCTCAATGGTGAGACCCGCCTTGTACTTGAGCCCCCAGACTCCGGCCAGAAGCGCACGGCCCGATGGGAGGACCCCAGCTTTGAAGAGGTTGAACGCGATAATCGCAGGAGACTGACCGTCGATTACGGTGCCGTCGATGTCGAACACCGCCAACGTCGTCTTGCCTTGGGCATCTTTTCTTTCCGCAGCCTGGGTTGCCAATCCACTGCTGCTTGCTAGCCCATCAAACACATTGGCCTCCGGTCGTCAATTCTCCTTTGGGTCGTTGATTATACAACTCAAATATGTAGCAGAAATGCACAGTACGGTGAAGTGCGCTCTGGCACCGAAATGCTCATGCGCCGGTCGCGGCAAAATTACCCGTCATCGAATTAATTGAACTAGACAGTTTCGGGAAATATCAGTAATATTTCTAACGCTGCATGAAACGCAGCAATGCGGGGTGCTAGCTCAGCTGGTTAGAGCGCTGGCCTGTCAAGCCAGAGGTCGCGAGTTCGATTCTCGTGCATCCCGCCACCCTGTGAAGAAAGCCAGACGGGCATCTGCCTGTCTGGCTTTTCGATTTATGCCGCCTTGGTAGATTTCACCGGACTTCAAAGAACTCTCAACTCATATCCAAACTTGAGAAACTGGGATAAACCTCGAAGCCAAAAGAGCGTAAACCTTGCCAAAGGCATGATCTCAGCTCATGCACTTTCAGGGAATCCAGAAAAGGAAACTACCTGGGAACCGCCCACTCGGCTTAGAGATAGAGCATCGGGTTGACGGCAGTCCCATTGACCTCGACTTGGAAATGCAGGTGAGGCCCTGTGGAATTGCCGGTAGAGCCGACGACTCCGATGTTCGTGCCCTTCGATACGGTCTGACCGGCGTGCACATAAGGGGTGGTTGCCATGTGCATGTACTTGGTGACCAAGCCGTTTCCATGAGATATGACAACCCAATTGCCAGCGGTGCTGCTATATCCGGCAATCAGCACAGTTCCCGACGCAGCCGCATAAACCGGAGTGCCCTGAGACGCTGCGAAGTCCACGCCCTTGTGGAATGAATTGTCGAACGACCTGTATCCGAACGTGCTGGAAATCGAAGAGTACCCAGGACAGGGATGGGTGAACTCCCCAGACCCGGTCACGACACTCTCTCCCTGGCCTCCGTAATCTATTGCAGATCCCTGGTTGCCCTGATAAGACTGCTGATTTGCCTCTGCGGCGGCAGCTTCCTCCTGAGCCTCCAGTTCTTCAGCCTCGGCAGTCAGCTGGCTGATCTGGCTCTTCATCTCGCTGGCCTTCGTCTGCAGTTCCTTCTTGGCCTCCTCGGCAATCTTCATTTGCTCCTCTGCTGAAGACTTCTGAGAGGCGTATTCATCTTTTGCTGCCTGAGCCTCGGCTTTGGCGTCCTTAGATTCCGCTACCAGCTCCGCATCGTATTCGTTCAGGGAATTTACCATCGTCGATGTCTTGACGAAATCCTCGAACGAGGAAGAGCCCAGCAGCACGTCCACCATGCTGGGAGTACCGGAACGGTAGATGGCAACGGCCCTCTTGGACAGCTTCTCCTGGTTTTCATCGATGCGCTTCTGCGCCTCTTCGATCTTGGTCTGGGCCTCATCCATCTTCTTTACCGCGGTATTGTAGGCATCTACTGCGGAATCGTATTGATCTTGCGCGTCGTTGATCTCGGTTTGGATCTGATCGAGCTTATCCATAACCTCCTGTGCCTCAGCCTTCTTTTCGGAAGAAGTCGTGGCATAGGCCGGCGACGGAGCAAGTGAGAATATCAATATGATGGATGCTAGCAAAGCCAAAATGGCGTAACCGCGCTTGACAGATTTCCTAGCAGTCGGCAAAACACAACCCCCAAAAAATAGACGTATCTTGTTTGCGTTAATGTTACGTTTGCACGTCCTAATGCGATTTCCCGGACGCATTTATTTTGAAAGATTAACAATTTGAACCCGAAAAATCCACCCTGCCCCGCTCGCGGCGAAATAATATCCTCCATTAGCAAAGATTTGTGTAGAGAATGTGAAATATTCGACTTACTTCGTATAAATTAGATGCAATTTTGCATTTGTGAAATCAATTACGTTTGAAAATCAATTCGAAATGCCGTAAGAGGGTAACGATGGAAGAGGACCGCAACAATAACTTAGGTCATAACCCATACAGTCGTTACAATGCCAGTTCGAAATCCACTCGCAACAAGAGAGTTCACAGAAACATCCCCATAATTGTTGCCTTCATCGTGGCAGCAGCGGTTCTGGCTATAGGCGGATACTATTTCCTCGACCTTGTCCCAGTGAAAATCACAATCGAGGGAAAGGCGATCAGCGTTCCCAAGCAGACGACATACAAAGACCTGGCCTCCCTGGGATACGGAGAGGACAAGAACGGGGATTTTGTTGCTGTAGACGGATCTGTTATCGAAAAGGGCAAGGGCGAACCGGCAATTCCAATTGCAGATGGTGAAAAGGTCGACAAGATGTCGGATCGAGTTCAAAACGGCAGCACGATCACATTCGAGAAGGGCGACGACATTTGCGAGAGCAGCCACACAGAGATAAGGGAAGAACCCTATGCATTTGATGTAGAAGGCGGTGAAAACTTCAACTTCTACAACGACGTGCTCCATGTGATCACACAAGACGGCGAGAACGGCGAAGCCGAGTATAGAATCGGCAATGTCTCAGGCAAGTCCGTCAAATTGCAGGAAATCAAGAATCCTACCACGATGATCATGAAAAATATCGATCCAGAGATAGACTCTCAATCCGACAAGGTTATAGCCCTGACATTCGATGACGGACCTTCGCCCAAGAACACTGAGAAACTTCTCAAGGTATTGGCCAAATACAAAGTAAAGGCAACTTTCTTCATGCTGGGGAGCGAGGTTGATGCCCACCCCGAGATAGCCAAGGAAGTTGCCGACCAAGGCCATCAAGTGGCCTCTCACACCTACTCTCACGACAGTGCAGACTATCTCAACAAATTGGACGCCAATGGGGTTCAGCAGCAACTGAAGAAGGCACAGGACTCCATCTACAATGCAACCGGAGTAAAAACCACGTGCGTTAGGCCACCGGGTGGAAACATCGACTACGACGGAGTGCTGGCCACAAAGGGGCTGGCAAAGTCTTTGGTGGGATGGACGGGACCAATGACTTCTCCAAACCAGGAGTAGATGCGATAGTCAACGTTGTGCTGGACAATGCCGAGAACGGTTCGATTGTGCTCATGCACGATGGCGGCGGGGATAGGTCGCAGACGATACAGGCCGTGGACAAGTTGATCCCCGAGCTTCAGAAGAGAGGTTACAGGTTCGTCACTATTGACGAGCTGATAGAACTCAGGAAGTAGCCAGATCTGAGAAAATCGGATCCGTGAGTCAGACCTTGTCTGAAAGGGAGAACTAATACGAGGTCCATTCTTTTCTGATGAGCTTGCCTTGGCTGAAAAACCGAAATATTCTGATGAGCTTGTCTTGCCTGGGAAGCCTGACCTATCTGGAAGGATGATCCTATATCAGAACCCGCCCTACAAGCTGTAGCCGTTCTGCAACAAGGCGTTATCGTAGCAGGCCATTATCGTGTTAACTGCCACATCTGTTCCAAAGTTGCGGCAATCCATCATCGAATATTGGCCCATGGCCTCGCGCAGGCCATCGTTTTCGGTCATGGTCTGCATTGCCTCGATGAAGCTGTCCGGGCGCCCAAACGTGTAGACGAGTCCGTCTCTCCTGTCTGTGACGACGTCGAGGTTCCCTTTAACTGCGCTGACGACCGATGGAATCCCCATGGCCTGACCCTTGGCTATGAAATTTGGAAATCCCTCGTAGCGGCAAATCGACAGCGTGGCGTCTGATGCCCTGAGGTATGGCATGATATCGGCCACCTCGCCTGGCATGAAGACATTGCCCTCGAGACCCCGATCCTTGATGAGGCTCCTGCAGCTCTTCGCCTGAACGCCATCCCCCAACATGAAAACCACGATGCGCCGATGGAGCATCTGCATGTTGTTTATCAGAAAACGGTGATGATGGTTGGCGTCGAATTCTCCACAACATACGAAAACGAAAACGTCGTCTCCGCATCCGAGCTGCTTCCTGGCTTCCTGCCTCTGCTCTTGAATGGCGGGTTGGAATGCGTCGATATCGAAACCAGTTCCCGGAATCTTGGCGACGTTTCTTGCGAGGGCCATGTTCCTGGCCGTCTTCAGATCGGTGGAGTTCATGACCATCATCAAATCGGTATCGCCGCGAAATTCGCGATCGATGGAACTCCTGAACAAACGCTTGAACGGCCAGGTGCCCAAATCATAATCGAGCCCAAAGCTCATAACGGCGTTCAACTTCGGCTTGAACTCGGACTGGCGGAGAGCGCGCCTCGTGAACCAGGAAGCTGGGTTGCCATTGGACGAGACGATGTCGTACCTCTCGCTGGCAATCAAATTGGAGAGGTCAACGAGGTCGTCATGGCTACCGGATGATGACATGCCCTTGTTGACAACGAAATTGTGCACGAACTCGATTCTCCGTGACATATCGCCCTCACCCACGACGAGATGAATCGAGTAACCCAATTTGTAGAACTTCTTGAGAATTGGCACATGGTAGCGGAGAACTTTCTCAACGCTGGGTGCAGAATAGAGAATTTTCTTCATCGTGCAAAAACTCCATGAGACGCTTGTTGCCTACATGGCCGCGAATGCCAAAATGCCGCGCGGCGCATCAGAGAAGATTGTAGCAGCAACCGCCACAATTGCCTGGGGCAATAAATTGGCGGGGGACCGGGAAAGTCCCCCGCCTGGGGAAAGAGGGAAAAAGGAGGTAGTAGTCAATAATTAAGCGCCGAATGCCAGCTCTTGGATTGCGCTGTAGATATCAGCGCTCACAGCTGCGGTTCCGCCAATCACATAACCGCCAGTGATGTCAGAAACGTTGTCGGCGATATTGCTGCTCACAGTTGTCCCGCCGTTGGTTGTGGAATTGTCAACGAGAAGGACTGGTCCACCCTTCATTCCGGCAAGAGGACCTGCGCAGAGAGCATCCGGGAAGTTGCTTCCGGTTGCCACGGTAATCGTGGAATAGCTCAAACCAGCGTTTTCAACAGCGTAATCTGCAATTGCAGAGGAGGTCGAATAACGATCCGAGCCAGAGAGACGCCTAATGTTTGTGACTGTAGAAGCCCAAGTGGAAGCATCTTGGCTGACTGCCCCGGTACCACCGAGGATGAGAATCTGGTCGAACTCACCATCTTCGATTGCGGCCTCGGTATCGCTGCTGAGGTTGCCGTCGCTATCGGTGAAGAAGATCGGCATCTTATTGGCATATGCCATCGAGCTGGCAGACAGAGCATCTGCGAAGTTGTATCCCGTGGCGATAATAGCAGTGTCTCCCCAGCTGCCATTGGCATCAGTGTCGGAGGCATCGCTTGCGCCGTCATTGTAAACGGCAACAGCAGTTGCAGCACGGTCGGAGCCGGAGATCCTCGTGATGTTGTCAGAGCCGACGATATCGGAAATCTCGCTGTAGGTGTCTGCGCTGACAGCACTCTCTCCACCTATCACAATGGCCTCGAAAGTCCCATCAGATGCACTGATGACATCGGTTGAGGTATTGGCCATCAGCATCTCGATCTCTTCCTTGGCGGTATCATCGAGGCTATCAGACGAGGTGATCACGATTGGAGTGGCCTTCGTGTACTTGCCGCTCGAGAAATCAAGACCAGCATATCCAGCTGCAGCAAGTGCATCCGGGAAGTTCTCTCCGCTGGTGACGATGACCCTGTTGGAGTAGATGTTGCCAGCGGAATCAAATCCCTCTTCTAAGATCTTGCCCATGGTCTCATAGCGGTCAGTGCCGGAGAGACGTCCATAGGAAGAGGAGACATAGGAAGAGGAGACGGTGATTGCGCCAACACCGCTGACGAGCCTCCTGCCAGCTGCAGAATGCGACTCGTTGTTGCCCATGAAGTACCTGGGAGTGCTGTCAGTGCTGTAGGTGGTGATGCTGCTTGCAAGAGTTCCGGCAGTATCAGTCGCAGACGATGCAGATCCATAGGAGAGGGCCAGGACAGCTGGCACCTCGACGGCATCTGTCTGATCGGAAGTGTCGGTTGCAGTGTAGTTGGGGTAGAACATGTTCTCGGACTGCAGCTCGCTATACGAGATGGCGCTGCTGAAACCGAACTCACCAGTAGAGGTGTCGTACTCCGACGGGGTGACTACGCTGCTGGCATCAAGTGTGATGTCGCAATCCGTGAGAATCGTGTCGAGCTTGACATAGGAATCTGCACCATAGACGTTGAGAGAGGTTCCCCTGTTGAAGCTGTAGTACTGGACTCCCGAAGCGGAATCCGTTGCAGCAAGTGTCTCCAAATCGGACTGGGTGTACTCCTTGACGAGGGTCTTCTCGCCGTTAGGAGTATCGGACGTGAAGATTGACAGCACGACGGTGTCATCTGCCTTGGCGACCTGCGGGGTCACGAAGGCAAAGGCGAAGGCAAACATCAGAATTGCCGATATCACCACCGTGAAGCTCTTTTTCAATATTGTGGACATAATCAATTTCTCCCTTGAATCTTGCAATAACGTGCTAATGAATTATCCGTTTCTGCATTTATTCTTTTGAAAGTATAAATCTAAGCATCACCTTCCTCAAGAACATTTTTCGACTTTCCCGACAGTCGGTCAATTCACCTGCTAAATTCTGAATTCCCGCCTGTTCCCCTCTCATTTCTCCGTGTATTCGTATGCATCTCAACTGATGCTGGAAACTGCGTATGTATTCCAATTGAGATTGGAAGTCGCTTTATTGATAACCGCATTGGAAACAGCTCCAGTCCCTCCAAAGATCCTAATCTCGCTGATCTTGGACCTGTTGGTGCTCAGCTCATCCAAAGTGGAGCTGTTCTGGTCCTTGACGAGCAGCATCACCGATTTAGTCTTTCCCTGTAGAACGCTTCCGGCTAGCGCATCCGGGAACTTCGTGCCAGATGCAAATGCAGTCCCATCCCATGTGAGCATATTGTTTGTAACCGCGTATTCGCCAATGAGCTTGGAGGTTTCATACCTGTCGGTCCCTCCGAGCCTCTCCACGTTGTCTTCTCCGAATTTATTCACGCAGATGTTCGCAGCGCTTGAACTCACCGCTCCCTTTCCGCCGACGATGATCGCACCTTCTGCAGTTGATTGCCCGATTGCAGTCCTTGTATCCGTGTCCAGCATCGCATCGATGCCGCCGACCGTCGTCGAGAGGAATATCGGGTACTTCTCGGCAAATGCAAGGGGCGCAACTGACAGCGCATCTGCAAATCCACTACCGCTCGCAACGATCACATGGTCGCCCCAAACGCTCATGCCCCCGGTTCCTGCAGTAAGTCCATACTCATATATCTGAATTGCAGTTCCCGTGCGGGTCTTGCCATAGAGCCTGGTGCATTCCGAAGCCATGGACGACAACTCGGTGTAAACATCATCGCTCACTGCGCCTGCGCCACCAACCACGATGATCGTATCCGGGTCAAGCATGGATATCGCCTCTGCAGTCGCATCGGGGAGGGTCGACTTCTGGGTAAGGAGAATCGGGCAGTCTAGGGCACCTGCCAGCGAGGTAGCCGACAAAGCATCGGGATAGTTCTCGCCACTTGCGACGATCACACTATCGGAACCGGACGAATAGGCCTCCAGGGCCTCGTTGGCAGCCGTATCATAGCGGGTTTTCCCACCGATTCGATTTACCATGCCAGATCCCTCAGTGATATTGAATGTACCGGTAATCGGATCCCCTTCAAGGTTCCCGCTCCCGCCGTCATCCTTCGATAGCGGGCTGACGGTATAGGTTGCCGTCCCGACATTCACGTTGTTGGAGTACGTGACCTCGTAGTCCACGCCTTCGGTGAGCACGTTCCCGTTTAACGTCACCGTGACGGCGTTCGTCATCGCCTCCCCTGTGTATGGCATGTCCTTGGCTGTGATCTCGCAGGTGGAGATGTCAGCGGGCTCGATTGTGTAGGCAATCACGTACCAGTTGGAGAAGCTGCTGCCACCAGCCGCCTTAATGGTGAGCACGAGGAACTCGCCGTCATCTGTGACGTTCACGTAGTCGGCACTGTAGCTGTCCTCGTTGTCATCGGGGTTGATGTTG
This sequence comes from Coriobacteriales bacterium, assembly GCA_050946255.1. Classification (GTDB taxonomy): domain Bacteria; phylum Actinomycetota; class Coriobacteriia; order Coriobacteriales; family CADBOM01; genus JBMNUL01. The sequence goes on from JBMNUL010000033.1 coordinate 14,330, forward strand.
CCATAGAGGTTGCGGTAATCCACGTCCTCGGTGAGCTGCTGGTCCAGATAAACGAGCTCGCCGCATTCGGGCTTTATCTCATCCCCTGTGAACGTGAACTCGGAGCTGTCGAGGTATCCGGCGATTCGATTGCCATCGGAATCGGTGTCGATCCAGTTCCTCACGTCATCGCCCAGCGTGACGGTCTTGAGCTGTGCCCTCGGGTCGTTCTCACTGCCAAGCCCTCCGTAGAGCGGGACCTTCTTGATCGTGTATGTATTCTGGGTAAGGCTTCCCGTGTAATTTGTGGAATCATCCTTTGCGGTGACGGTGATGTTGTATGAACCGGCTACCTTGTAGGCGTTTTCGCTGGTGTCTGGAAGCGAGACCTCGTACTGGTCTGAAGGCACCTCGTTGCCGGACTCATCCAAGACCGTGACGTTCAGTGCGCTGGGATCGTCCTGCTTCTCCCAGTTGAAGTACACGCTGTCGACGACGATGCTGCAGCTGTGGACCTCATCGCCCAAATCCGCCTTGTCAATCGAATACGTGGCAGTGTCGGTTGAGGTTCCGGAGTAATTGCCGATTCCCTCGACCTGGGCGCTGTAGTTTTCACCCACTACTGTTGCATCACTGTCAACGATCACCTTGTAGTCGCGGTCCTGAACGAGCGTTTCCCCATCGACGACTACAGTCAGCTGCGGAACTGGCGCGTGGGTGGACGAGTACACGGCGTTAGAAGAGAACTCAACCGTTGCGGAGCTGAGATCGTTGTCCCCAGTCGGAGCATAGTTCTCGTCATCGTTCAATACCGGATATGGATGCTCGCTCGTGTCGGAGCTGGGCACGAAATATGTCTCCCAGCCCTCGTCATATGCCAAGCTGTTGAGCAGCGCAATCGCAGAGGGTATGTCAGAATCCGGAACATCCCCGGTCATCAGGCTCGAGGCATCGTATTCGTAGTTCGAGATCTCATCCCCGTCGTTTTCAGTGTTTCCGCCAGTGACGACATCCCTTCCTGAGGCATTGGGCACGCAATTCTCAAGATAAGCGCAGAACATGACCGTGCCATCGTTTGCACCAACTATTGCCCCTTGCCTGTAGTCACCGCTTGCCCTGATGATTCCGGCGTTGTAGCAGCACTTGACAACAGGGGCATCGCTCGTGAGATTGTCCGGACCGGAATAATAGGTGCTCATTCCCACTATTCCAGCGGCGTAATATCCAGAGGCATAGGTGGTGGCATCAGACTTGGTCGCGATCTGCCCAGTGTTGTAGCAGTAGGAGACGTCGCCGTAGCACATGGAGACGATCCCGCCCGGGCATGGCTTGTTCCAGCGGAAGGAGGACACATCTCCGGAGTTCCAGCACTTTGAAACCGTGAGATTGGTCCCGAAGAACCCGCCTATTCCTCCCATGCAGTTCCATCCGTATATGTCTCCGGTGTTGCTGCAGTTCGTGATGGCGATATCATCGGCGCCATCGGTCATGCCAGGGTCGATCACCTCGATCGTATCCCCTGCCTGATTGGACGAGCGCAGCGACCCGACGATTCCTCCAAGCGCCTCGCAGTAAGCAGTGCTGCAGCTCACACCGTCTTCCGGGGTGTTCTCATACGGATATCCCAAGATTGCAGTGTTGGAGCAATTGTCGATGTTGCCAATGCTGTAACCTGCAATTCCGCCGACGTTTGCTGCCAGCGCAGGGTCGTTCTCCTGCCAACGGGTGTTGTAGTAGACGCCGGTCGTGGATACCTGGATGGTCCCAGAGTTGGTGCAGTCGGAGATGTTGCCGTGTGAGGTGTTATAGTTTCCAGAAGAATCAGTGATTTCCCCACCGTGCTTTCCAACCACGCCGCCGATGTTCTCTGCTATGGAGTTGACCTGGTTCAGAGTCGACGGGCAGGGAGTTCCGGTGGCCTTGATCGTCAAGGAAGTAGCGTTGTCGCATCCGGTGACATCGCCATCGACCGTGCCGGCTATGCCCCCGACGTTCCTGATCACGGCGATCTTACCCTCATTGTCGGAAGTGCCACAGGCGGTCTGGCCGCTGACAACATCGAGCGTGCAGTTTGTGGTCGAGCAATTGGAGAGAGACCCGCCGTCGTAACCAACGAGAATCCCGATGTTCTCGACGACGATCACGCTGTCCGGGCTGATGGCGGTCGGATCGGTCTCAGTGCTTTCAGGAACGGTAATCGACACGGAAGCGCTGTTAACCGAGACGTTCTGGATGGCACCCGTGGATGAAACGTAACCGAACAACCCGACATTGCTGGTGGACTCGAGCTCCATCTTGAAGCCTCGCACGGTGTATATGCTCGATCCATTTCCGTCGAATGTCCCAGCGAACGGACTGTCCTCGGTTCCAATGGGGGTAAACGAATTTTGAGTGACAGTGCCCGATGAGCTCGTGCCGAGCATGATATTTCCACCGAGATAGACCGTCTTCCCCGAGAAATCATCCTGAGCGACGCCATCCGCCGTGCCGTTGACTATCTCCTCGAATCCCCAGAACTGTGCGGCATTCGTGATTGTGAACTCAGTGTCGGTGGTGTTGTACCAGCTGTAGTCTGGATCCACCGCCTCAGTCGAAACGTCCATCGTGGAGATGCCCTCAGATTCCAGGTCGGCTGGGTCGGCAGTCCCCTCCATCACATATGTTGGGGAATCCCCCTCGGCAAGGGCGCTGACGTTGATGCCGAGGACCAGCAGCATTGCCATGGCCAGCGCGCCCAAAATGACACACAACCTGACCGAATGTGCGCATCTGCTTTCAGCTTCAGATCGAGAACTTGAAATATTGTGGTCTGACCGCTTGCTCATGGCTTCCTCACTCCTTTGAACCACCAGAACCCGGAGAAACGGATTTGTGATCACTTGCATTTATCACTTGCATCTAATTCACGGAATCAAAGCTCCGGAACTAGAATTGCTACCCCATCAGAGTTGGAACTCTGACCCTAATTGCCACTTGAACTCGACGAGCTCGAGTCCGAGCTGCTGCTAGAACTTGACGAGCTGGAGCTCGAGCTGCTGCTGGAGCTGGACGAGCTCGAGTCCGAGCTGCTGGAGCTGGAACTTGTGTCCTGCTTCAACATGTATGTCTTGCCGGTCGTGGGATCCTGATAGACAGTGCCCATCTCGATGTAGCCAGTGCCACCAGCCTCTTCCTGCGAGAGCTCCTCCAAGTTGTCAACTTCAGTGAGCTGATCGCCAACCTGGACCTCTGTGACATCCTGCCCCACTGGAACCTGCCAATGGAGTATGAGAGCGATCAGGAGACCACAGGCAAAAACCAGCATCGCGTCCACGAGGTTGGCCACCGACGACATCGGATCAGGATCGTCATTCTCGCGTCTTCGGGAGCGAAGTCCTCCCGAACCTAGATTGATCGACATGTCCTATGCACCTTCTATTTCTAACGATCCGCCGGTTTCCAAGCTGTCAGAATCTTCTGAGCTTGAGCCGGAAGAAGCTGTGTCGATGACGCCAACGTCATCAGATTCGCCAACGTCGTCCTGGCTGCTATCCTGAGACGCCTCCCGCTCGGCAACCTCACGAACCCTCTCGCGCCTATAGGCTTCTTCGCGCTCGATATCGTCTCGAGCGAAGACGCTCTGGCTCGCGCGGAACGTATCACTGCTCTCGAGAATCTTCTCGAGCATTCCGGTCATTACGCTCTCGAGGGTGATCATGTAGTTCTCGTACCAACGCTTGCGGATCTTCGAGATGATCAGGCAGATTGCAGCGGAGATAAGACCGGCGACTGTGGTATCGAACGCCACGAGCAGCGAAGCACTGAGGGTCTCGACCTCGTTCTGCCCAAGGGCGACGATTCCGGGACCAAGGGGAATCAAAGTCCCCATCAGTCCGAACATCGGGGCCACTCGGGTTGCCATGTCATTGCGCTCGGTGATCTTATCGTAGTGTTCCTGTTCGTCCGCGAGAAGCCTCTTTGCCAAGGCAACCAGCGAATCCTCGGGAAGCTGCTTGTGCTTCACGAGCTCTTTGAGGCAATTCTTCTGCCTGACCAGAAGGCCGCTCTCATCGATTACATTGTCGAATTCATCTACCGGGGTGGAGTCGATGGTGTCCATCAGTTCTGGAATCTTCGCCTTGAGCTGCTTCCGTTCGGTGAACATCTCCACAAGAATGCTCCCGATGCACCAGAGGGAATATCCCACCAGGAACAGCAATATCACAATTGCCGGGATCATCAGGTCCTGAGAGACGAGATGGAGAATGTCTTTGATGTATAGCTCAAAAGTTTCCATTTACACAACTACCTGTTCCTGAAAGTGCTTTCTCGAAAAATTTCCTGCACTCTCATTGTCGACGCGATTCGAAATCTGCTTCCGTGCGCTCAAATCACTCGGAAGACTCTCCCGGTTCTGTTTCCTGGTCCTCACCTTCCGGTTCAGGCGGCTCGGAAGGCTCCGATTCGTCTTCATCGGTGGAATCGCCCCCGCCTGGTGGCGGCGCGCTTCCTCCCGAAGTCCCCTTTCTCGAGTTGAAGATCGGATAGCCCATACGTCGCCTGTAACCAAGGCCCATCGAGGTCCCACCGGCGACGATGATCCCGCCTGCCAGGGGCATCGCGAAAGGCTCCAGAGGATTCTCATAGGGAATCGGGTCCGCAGTGGAGCTGAGGTCGTTCATCATCTCGTAGACTTTCCAGCGCTCGTTGCCCTCCACGTCCGAGGTGCCGTAGTTGGAAGAGCCCGCCTCTCCCCCGTTGCCGCCGCTGCCGCTTTCGGAGGATGTGCCCTTGCCGGCGCCGGTAGACCCTGCGCCAGTGCCCTCTGTCCCGGTTCCACCAGAGCCGTTGCCGTTCCCGCTACCTCCGGTTCCGTTGCCCCCATTGCCGGTCGTATCACCCGAGCCATGCTCATCGGTGCCGCTGCCGGTGTTGGGACCGCCTTTGAGCTTTATGACGATCGTGTCCACGTTGTAGACGGACTTCGACTGGGCCTTGATGTCCGTGGTTCCGGTGCAGCCCACCTCGAGTCGGAACTGCTGATCGCCATTAAGCTCGATCTTGCTCCAGTCTGGGGAGTTGCCGTTCATGTATTTGTAGAAATCATCACCCTGCACAGTGGTGGCCGCCACCGCCAAGAGAGGGGTGGTGGGAGTGGAAATCCCGCTCAGGCCATTTGTATATGCGGCCTCGGGATCCCAGCAGAAATAGTGGAGGGTGTTATACAGGGCCTCGTAGGAAAACGGGGTGTAGTATCCGTCGTTTATCTCCGATTTGAACGTGAAGGATATGACATCGTCCAAATTGACATCCACAAGGTCAAGGACGTTGTAAAGGTTCACGCCCTGTGCGAAGTGGGTGGTGTAGGCTCCATTGCCCCTGAAGTAGGTATAAGCCTGGTACTTCAGGCCGCCGCATTTCTCGATTACCTCGTCGATAGTGAAAACATGCTCTTCGGGCGTGTAATCAACCGGCATATTCTCGTACTCGACCCTGATCGTCAGGTCCTCAGCGGGAACATAGTTGCCTCCACCAACGGCGCTGTAGACCACATAAATAGAATCCTCGACCTCGGTTGCGCCCTTGCCCTTGCTGATTTGGGCCGTGATCTTTGCGGAAGTGCCGTTGCCGTTTGGGAGCAGCTTGATGCGTCCGGTGCTCTTGTTGACGTATACGAGGCCATCGTTATCCGATTCCCAGGTCACTCCATCGATCTCGGTGTCGTCTTGGCTGGTCTGCTCGGTCCAGGTTTCCCCAGTTTCCGAGTTGTACCAGGTGAGCTTGACGTAAAGCTGCTCGTAATCGCCGACCTCGAAAAGCTCGATATTGTCGTTTATCGCGTTCCCATCCTCGTCTACGATCTGAAGGTCTGTGACATACTCAGGGGTCTGCTCGGGAACCGTGACCGTGAAAGTCGAGGAGGTTATGCTCTCGCCACTATCCTCATAAGGGGTGTAGACCACGGTTATCTCCGCAGTGCCCTCTCCCTTGGCCGTGACTTCCACCTGGCCATTTACCAAGTCCTGTGTAGACACGGTCGCAACCGATTCGTCGGAGGAATACGCGAGGTAGCTCCCGCTGTATGTCGTGCCGACCCTATCGGTCCAAGTGGCCCAGGAGATGTAATCCGAATTCGAGAGCGTCACCTGCATGAACAGCTCTATGGAATCTCCTGCATCATCTATCTGCGTCGAGGTCGACCAAGTGGAATCGCCTACCTCGAACAGCTCGACAGCGGTGACCGTCTCCTGATTAGTGGAGCTGCTCCCGCCGGTATCTTCACTGCTGGCAAGCGTGGTGTTGGAACCCTGACTGGATGATGAACCATAGGCCAAGGCGTTAGAGGAGACAGACAGGGGTATGGAGAGAGCCGTCACGATCGAGAGCACTGCTATCAGAACTCGCGATGTAATTCCCCTGTGATTGGACTTATTTCCCTTAAAACCCATTGCATACCCCAAGAATCAGAATATTCTCGTTAAAATATCATCCAAGTTGTTAACTATTTTAATAGAGATACGTTC
>JBMNUL010000034.1:0-20528 GCA_050946255.1 Coriobacteriales bacterium
TATGTCTACCAGGTCACCTAGAACGACGATGGAGTGAGCGGCTACACCTATGATGATTCCGTCTACGAGGTCACATATGTGGTTTACCAGGATAACGACGGCAACGTGGTAAGCGAACGTACGATCACCAAAGACGGTGAGGAAGTAACAGCTGCGACCTTCTCGTTCTCGAACGATTTCAATGCCGATCTGGTCATTAACGGAAACGATGATGCGGAGAACTCTGGAAACTACTCGGACGATGGCAGTTCATCCTCAGGAAGTAGCAGTTCCAGCACCACCAGCACCACCACCAGTTCAAGCTCCTCGGGGAACTCAAGCGGATCTTCGAATCTCCCCAGGACTGGAGACAGCGTGCTTCCGCTGGTCATAACGCTCACCGTGTTCTGCGCAGGTGCGATAACCATTGCCGTGGCTTTGACACGCAGGCGCAGGAGCGATAGGAAATAGAGGATGTAGCATAGCGCGAAATCCTTGATGTGACGAAGGGGCGAGATTGAAATCTCGCCCCTTCTTTTTCCTCCCCCTCACCAAATGAGTTTTTTTCTCATACAAAGGCATCCAAGCTCAGCACGACGCAGGTTGAACAAAGGGGAGGGGAGGAATCTGAATGAAAGGGATTTTCTCAAATTCAGCAACCTTGCAACACAAGATTTTTAGGGACGTGCAAACAAACTTTTTGAATCCGAAATGAAAATAAAGGTTCTACTTAGCTGCTCGGCTCTCGGCGTCTTTGCTCTTTGCAGCCTCTGCCTTGTTGTCCTTGTATCCCTGGCGAATAAAACCGAGAAGCGACATTGCCACGCCATCGTCAATTAGAGCAACCATCTTGATGAGCTCGCCGGGACGGACATAGATGGTCTCTGGCATCGAGCCGAGCAAGGTTGCCTTGGCGAGGATCTGTCCGTTCTTCATTTTCACGGATGTAACCTTGGCTAGGTCGTTTCCGGTTTTATTGAAGAACTGTGCTTTCTTCGTTTCGATCATGAACGGCACAGCCATTGCGTCGATGCATGTGAGGAGGCAACCCCAAAGGATCAGGCTCCAACCAGTTCCTACCATGACAAGGCCGATGATCCCATCAATCAAGGCCACGATTCCCAGAACCACGTTGACCCAAGCTAGAGATTTTGCTGTCTTATGCGAAGTCATGCAGAATCCACATATCGCTGCAACAACACCGCATGCAACGCCCACCGCTGCAATGGGCATGCTCAAATTGAACATTCCAAACACCAGTGGGGCGACTGCGAGCAAAATGCCCGCAATTCCCGAGATTATTCCCATTAGCTTTACCATGATGTAAATCCACCCTTCTACATGACACAGAACATCGCCTCTTGCTGATAACGTCACGCGCATAAGTGGCCAAGACCACCCCGCAGAAACCTGTTGAAGCGGGAATCCACTGCGGCATGCAGAATGCACAAGAGGCTCCAGGCCGTCTGATTCGGCATGGTTTTTCGATGCTGTTGAGTAATTTGGGGGACGTCTTCCGACGCCCCCCGTTGTTGATGACCCGCCGCTTTTGTCTAATCGACCACGTCGTCGAAATCAATACCACAGTCTTCGAGAACAGTCTGAGCGACCGAACGTCCACCAAGGGTCACACCTCCACCTGGATGCGTGTTCTCGCCGCCAAGGTACAAGCCTTCCACCGGTGTGCGGTATTGTCCCAGTTCGGGCACTGGGCGATATGCCATGTACTGATACATTGCGGCCTTTGCCCCCATGACGGCTCCATGATAAGCTGCCTTGTCCACGCGGGAGTAATCCAAAGGTGACATGATCTTTGATCCGAGAATGTCGTCTCTGGTCATGTTCGTCGTATAAGTGCAGAATGCATCATAAGAACGAGCCGAGTAGTCTTCCTTCAGGGTATCCCAGTTATTAGCATCGCCATTGACGTCCCAAGGCACGAACACCCACAGCGCCTGGATAGCCTTTCCCTCTGGTGCACGGGCGGGATCTGCGCGAGTCGAGATGAGGGACATGATGCGAGCCTTCGGGTCGGGCAGCTGCTTCTTGCGAACATCGGTCCAGAACTGGATGTACTCATCGAGCTTCGTTGTAATCAGGCACATCTCCGTGCCAACCTGCGTTACCGGGTTTTCTCCTATGAATACAGGGTCGTGGTCGAGTGCGATGTGAGTCATGAAGCCCACGGCTGATGGATCCTGGATGCGGTCAATCTCGTCTCTGAGCCCTTCGTCTAGTGGAGTATCGAGCCATTCGTTCATTGTGAGCTTGGGATGGATTGTGGAAATGATGGCCTTGTTGGCATGATAGACCTCGCCGCCCTCGGTCTCGACCGCCACGGCGCGTCCGTCCTTCGTGATGATCTTGTTGACTGGGCTGTTCTTCAAAATGGTTCCGCCGTTGTCTAGGATGCTCTGCTGCAGGGCGTTTACCAGGCTGATCATCCCACCACGCGGGAAACCGGCTGTCGAGCCGGGGATGTGCTGTGTGGCAACGAGAGTCAAGACGTAAAGCGCGCTGCCGCCTTCGAAGGGGTCTACAAGTGCTTCAGAAGCATAGTTGAGCAGATAGACCATCGTTCGCTCGTCTTCGAACCAAGGCTCGATCATCTCATAAGCTGACATGAACAGCGCCTTGATGAGCTCCTTGCCCAAAGGCATCGTGTCCAGCTCTGCGAAAAGGGCTCCCATGCTCGGCGGTGCTGCGTTCATTCCCATCTGCATCATTCCGACCATAGGCGAGACGTATTCGTAGAACTTCTTGTATGCTACGGCGTCATGCTTGGAATACTTGGCGATCTCCTCGCACATGCGATCGATGTTGTCCCACACGGGGAGAACCGTTCCATCTTGGAACACATTGACGACGGCCGGGCGCTCTGGAGGGCAGAGGTTGAGGTCTAGGCCGTATTTTCCGATAAGCCCGAGCTCATCCTGCTGGATGCAGGGACTGCCGAGTCCGAAGATGAAACCGGTTGCAGCGAGGTCGTGTTTGAATCCCGGTACCGTCAGCTCTGTTGTGTAGGTCCTTCCTCCAATATGGTCCTCAGCTTCGAGGAGAAGCGTGTCGAATCCCCCCTTCGCCAAATATGCAGCTGTGGTGAGACCATTTTGACCTGCTCCGATGACGATTGCGTCATACGTGTTGTCCTTGCCCATCGAAACCTCCCTTTCTTAGTCTCCTCGCATGCCGACACCTTTTTCATTGGCATCTCCTTTGCAAGGAATCTGGCATTTTCTGGCTGGACGCAAAGTACAACGCTGCTCATTCTGCCAACAACCCCCTGAGCGGGTATTTCTTTCTTCCTTCCTAAATTCCCCCGTGGTGGGGGATAGCCAATTCACCCGGTCAATCCAATAATTGAGCTGAAAGAAATTGCGTGTTGTTGCAGTGGGGAGACACGAAGCAGGACGTAAAGAAGTTGCGGGATGTCGCAGTGGAGAGGCAAAAACAGAACGCAAGAAGTTGCGGAAAGCTGCAGTGGGGAGGCACGAAGCAGGACGTAAATAAGTTGCGGAATGTTTCTATGGGATGGCGCGAGATCCAACGGCAGGAAGTTCCAAAGAGCTGCAGTACTAAGGTGTGGAATTCAACGGCTTGTAGCTGAGAATCAGCTCCAGTGTGCCCAATGTAAAATTCAATAATAAGCAAGCTATATATTGTTTTGTTATCAGCAATGTTTTTTAGAAGTTGTCGGCAAGGAGAAAGAGTTTCTCCTAGCCTTTAGGTGAAGGACGGTTCAGTTGAGTGAAGAATTGAGCAAAGCTTCATCAAAAATTACCCGTTCGAAATCTGCGAGCTCATCGCAGGCACGCAGGTCAAATGATAGGGGAAACGCTGGTTCAGCGGCTTCGGTCCTCTTGTTTCTCACCTGTCTTGCTACTTGGGCCTGGGCATCTAGCGTATTCAGATTCTCGGAACTTGGATCCAGAGATATTGCCTCGCAGCAGGCCATCCCCCTGATATTCACTGGAATCGCATTCTGGGCGACTCTCCTAATTGTCAACGAACGACGTTCCATGGGTAAATTAGCTGGTGGAGCTGCGCTCCATACACGCCCCGAACTCATTCTCGGTCTCATCGGCATTGTCGGCGAGGCGCTGGCGAACTCTGAACTTCCAGGAATAACGCCAATATTGGCTGGCGTCTTGAACATCCTCGGTACAGTTCTCACCTCTGTTGCGTTTGCCCTTGCATGCTTGGGTTTTTGGATATGCTGCAAGCATTTCCGCCTGAAGCACTTGATTGCCCTGATCATTCTGGCGTTCTTTTCAGCTTGTCTATTGCTTTGGGCACTTCAGACCTTCAAGGGGACACCGGTTTCTTCCGTGTTTCCAGCATTCGACTATCTACTGCTATGGTTGATTCAGAAACGCTATCCCTTCGATAGCGCAGAGACAAACGAGAGCGATTTCGAGTTCAAGCTTGCGAACAAGAACAGCGTGGGTGATTTTCTTATCGGCGGGTCACTCGGTCTGTTCCTGCTCGTATATCCCTTCGATATGTTCAGCTCCTCGACGCTCATCCTGATTGTGATAGCGTTGTTCATCGCCGCTGGACTCTCACTGGCAACGCGCAAGATTCAGAAGCAAAGTCCCAATGATGCGCTATTTGAAATCGGCATCCCCATAGTTGCTTTCTCTTGGGTTTGCTGCGCAATTGGATTGCCTCCAGAGGTGTTCGTCATCACTCAATTCGTTGGACTTGGATACTCGATCTTTGTGGACCAGACATTGTTAATTGTCATGGCAGATGAATATTCGATTCCCCCAGACGCTATTGTCTACAACGGCGCATTCCTTGCCCTAGGAATTGCCACAGGGCTCTACGCGGTGGTGCTCCTTGATGCCCATACTCAGTTAATTGCACCTCTATCGATATTCGTTCTCCTGATTGCTTGCACTCTGCTCGTGAAAGACCGTCAGCTGAAGTTCGGATGGGTGTCGATGCCTATAGACCCGATGGACATGAGCCGCGACTTTTTCCGATACGCCTGCACTCTTATTGGCAACGAGTATCACCTGACCAAACGCGAGCAAGAGGTTTTCCTGCGCATTGCAACTGGTCAAACGCGCAGTGGCATCAGCAACGAGCTGCATATTAGCGAGGAGACCGTGAAGAGTCATGTCAAGAACATTTACAGGAAGATAGACATCCATTCGCGTCAGGATGCAATCGAGCTCGTCCAGGCAAAGGCTGAAAGCCTGGTGAGACGGTAACGCGGTAAGACGGTAAGGCGATAACACGGCAAGGCGGCAATACCTGATAATTAGCTTGTATAATCAAACAAACGATTCAATTTCTCTCAAGGGGGTCGCCTTGCCTAGCGCTGAAGAAGATCTTTCTACCTGTAGCCTGAATTCCGCAGTAATGATATTCGTGGGGAAGTGGAAGGCTTCAATTCTCTGGTACCTCAGTCTTTTCGATGAGGGCCGGGCACGCTATGGTGAGCTCAAGCGCAGGATCCCCTGGACTATCTCGCACAAGATGTTCGCTCAGCAATTGCACGAGCTCGAGGCCGACGGCATGGTCGACCGCCGCGAGTATGATGACGCAAAGGTCAAGGTCGTAGAATACCAGCTCACCGAGAAGGCACGACTTCTCATGCCCGCCTTGCAGTACATGCGCGATTGGTGCGCAATCTATGAGGAAAGGTTTGGGCCGGATGTCATCAGGCGAAGCCGTGGCGAGCGTACCGAGGATGGTTTCAAGTACGGTTGCACGTCCACTTCGGATTCTGGAATGAGTGTCAGCATCGAGTACAATCTCGGCGAACACAACAACGATTTCTAAGCGACCCATCCGTTTGAGCTGCTCGCAAAATATTTGATTGACCAACTGCCAAACATAAAGTGAATCTGGCTCAACTTTTCTAGGGATACCCGGCCTTTCCGGCTTCTAACTTTGAAGTAAGGTCTTACTTCAAAGTGCGTAATTGACTCCCTTTTTCCCTGTCCGTAATTTTTAAACCAGAGGACGTCGGAGAGACATCCAACAAGGGTCCAGACATGTTCAAGGGAGGCAACATGAGTTCACAAGACAAGGCTAAGGGCGTGCTCGTAGAAGCTGAGATGTTTGACAATTATGGAGGCTGGGAGCTCGATTCCCAGTTCATAAGCTCGATGGGCTCGTCTTACCTGATTGCACATGGGTGCGGAGATGTGGTGGCCGATGCTACCACAAGCGTCGATATTCCCGCGGGCGAGTACGACGTTTGGGTCCGTGCCAAGGACTGGGTCCCCGAGTATCATCCCGGACGCTTCCAGGTTCTCGTTAACGATGAGGCGCTCCCTGTGGAGTTCGGTGCCAACCACCAGGATTGGAACTGGCAGAATGGTGGCACAGTGAAGCTTGACGGCGGCAAGGTGAAGGTTGCCCTGCACGATCTGACAAGCTGGGATGGGCGTTGCGACGCCATCTGGTTCGCTCCAGTTGGCGCTGAGCTGCCAGCAGGGGAATTCGGGCTCCATATCGATCAGGCATGGCGTGATGAGCTTCTTGGCAACCCCGCTGAGCCCGTCGACAAGGGGACTTTCGATTTCATCGTCGTCGGCGGCGGCTGCGCTGGATTAGGCGCTGCACTCGCAGCCGGCAGGAACGGCCTCAAGACCGCTCTCATCAACGACCGCCCGGTTCTTGGCGGCAATGCCTCCCCAGAGATCGGCCTCATGCCACGAGGTTATGATGCCCCAGCAGTGAAGGTCATGGGCGGACGCGAGGCTGATGGCGACCTGACCATCACCAAGATGATCGAGAAGCTCGATACCGTCACCGTATTCGCAAACGAGCGCCTCATCGAGGCAAACATGGACGGGGACAAGATCGCTTCTATAGTCACGCAGAACATCGTCACAGGTGCAAAGAGCATCTATTCCGCTCCCGAGTACTGCGACGCTTCCGGATTCGCTGCCCTCGGATACGCGGCCGGCGCCGAGATCCGCACCTACCGCGAGGGGAAGGCCGAGTTCAACGAGCCGAGCGCTCCGAACGAGCCCGACCTAATGCACCATGGCAACACTCTGATCTACCACGTCGAGATGGCCGACCACCCGGTCGACTACTCCAACATCCCCTGGGCGACTGACGTTTCCAAGGACTTCGGCAGTCTTGACGGAGCCATGGGCGAGCTCGGCGAGGAGAACCAGTACGGGCCGAAGGTCTTCGAGGAGACCCCCGAGGACGAGGCGGCAATCCGCGCCGAGAACGACAGGATCATGTTCGACAGCATGGACAAGTACAACATGTGGCCCCCGTACGAGGTCATCAACATCGGACACCGCACGCACTTCTGGGAGTACGGCCAGTACATGGACATGCGCGTCCCGGGCAACGAGGAGTTCATCCGCGACCACCTGCTGCGCGCCCTCTACGGCACGATGCACAACGTGAAGGCCGCACATCCGGAGAAGTACCGCAACCTCACGTTCGGATGGATCCATCTCAACGCTGCTCGCGGCGAGTACTGCCGTATCGTTGGCGACTACATGCTCAACGAGAACGAGGTCAAGGGGCACGCGGATCTGTTCGACAACGTCTGCTACAACGACCAGGCATTCTGCCAGCACTTCCCGGGCAACACCAAGTACGACTTCCGCATCAAGAAGTGGGTCTGGGACGCGCGCGACCACAAGCCTTATGCCATCCCGTTCGGATGCCTCTACTCAAAGAACATCTCCAACATGATGATGGCCGGCAAGCATATCTCCGTCAGCCGCGTGGTCTCTACCAGCGTCAAGATGATGACCAACGGAATCAACCACGGCCTCGCCACCGGCAACGCCGCAGCGCTCTGCAAGAAGTACAACTGCACTCCGCGCGAGGTTCGCAACGAGCACATCGACGAGCTCAAGAAGATGGTCGAGGACATGGCCGAACACGAAGCCTAAAGCACGGTCCTCAAATAGCTCTGAGTCATTCAGGGCCGGTCGCAATGGCCCGCGCGAGGTCCGCGGCCGGCCCTTATTGCGCCTAGTAACCCTGTCAAACCGTCAATTTTTGAGAAATTTTGCAGCGCGGCAGGCAGGTGCGTATCGGCATCCGATTCAGGGTGAGAAGGAATTTCAACTGATTAATGAATGAAACCTATCAACACTGAGAGGAGTTCAAATGGGCAAATACGATAAGTTGCTGTCGCCAATTGACCTTGGTCACGGTTGCGTTGTGAAGAACCGTATCATGAAGGCTCCGCAGTCAACATGGCTTTGGAACGAAGACGGAACAGCTAATGGCAGCCGCGCCGTCGACATGTACGAGGGTATAGCCGCTGGAGGAACTGGGCTGATCGAGGTCAGCGCCATCCTGTGGGAGCCTGCGGGCACCGGGATCTACCTGATGGCCGATACCGACGACTGCATCCCTGGAATCCAGGAGCTGACGAGCAAGATTCACGCGCATGGTGCGAAGTGCATCGGACAGCTTCATCACATGGGTCCTTCTGCTTGGGGAACCATCGACGGAGGGTTGCCCATCAGCGCCTCCAGCCTGACTGAGGATGAGATTCCAACTCCGCCTCCATTTGGTCGTGCCACGCGTGGCATCTCAGTCGATGAGATTCACGAGAAGCAGCAGAAGATGATCGATGCCGCATACCGCCTCAAGCAGGGAGGGTTCGACGGTATGGAAGTCCATTGCGCACACGGGTACTTCCTCAACTCGTGGTTCTCGCCCATCTGGAACAGGCGCACCGACGAGTACAGCTGGCAACCTGTTGAGAACCGCACCCGCATCGCCCGCGAGCTCTACGACGGAATACGTGCGAAGTGCGGTGACGACTTCGTAATCGGAGTGCGCATCAACGGTCAGGAGTTCCATCCCACGATGACCGGCATCAAGCCGGCAGATGCTGCCGAGGCTGCGGTTTCGCTCAAGAACGCTGGATTCGACTACATCTCGGTCGCAGGCTACGGCTACGGACCGCTGTCGTTCAGATACTGCCCCGATTACTGGCCTTATCCCGAGCCGGAACCCCATATGAAGCCGTTCATGGAGGCTTACCGCACGGTGGGTCTGTGGCGAGAGGGGACGGTCGCGGTCAAGAAGGCCGTGGGTGATCTTCCGGTGATAACCGCTGGCCGCTTTGACGAGGACCTTGGCGAGGAGTGCCTGGAGAACGGAGATGCCGACATCATCGCCTATGGGCGTATGCTATGGGCCGATCCCGAGTTCGCGAACAAGGTGGCCGAGGGCCGCACTGACGAGATCCGCCGTTGTACGCGTTGCGCAAGTTGCGAGGACCCCGTGACCCAGCCGCGCTACTGCCGAGTCAACCCGGCATTGGGACATGAGAAGGAATATGCGCTGACTCCCACCGACCATCCCAAGAACGTCATGGTAATCGGCGGCGGTCCGGCTGGCATGGAGGCCGCCATCGACGCCGACGCACGTGGCCACAAGGTGACGCTGTATGAGAAGAGCAACAAGCTCGGAGGACGCATCGAGCTGGCATCGATGATCAAGGGCGATGAGGTGGAGGACGTCATGCCGCTTCAGAACTACCTCACGACTATGATCGGCAAGTCCGGCGTCAACGTGAAGCTCAAGACCGAGGTCACTCCAGAATTGGTGAAGAAAGAGCATCCAGACGTCGTGATCGTTGCAACTGCGAGTCCGTACTATGTTCCCGATGTACCGGGAATCGACGGTCGCAATGTTATGACCATACCACAGATGTCAAAGCTCGCTGAAAAGCCGCTCAAGATGTTCGGGCCCAAGCGACTTTCGAAAATGGCAGAGAAGTTCTTCCCGGTTGGCAAGAAGATCATCATCATCGGCGCCGGTGCAGAAGGCGCTCAAGGTGCAGAGTGGCTGCGCAAGCTTGGCAAGGACGTGGTGGTCGTAGCCGAGAACGAGGACGTGGGAGGACTCATCCCGCTAAAGTACAAGGAGCGCATCGAGCCCTGGTTCAAGGCCCGTGGAGTGGAGGTCGTGAAGAACGCAAAGCTCGCTTCGATTGACAAGAAGGGCGCGCATGTCACCTTGAAGGATGGCTCCGATCGGTTCATCGAGGGCGACACCGTAATGATCATGCTTCCCGAGCGTCATGACCCGACGTTCTACAACTCCCTCAAGGACCTGGCTCCCGAAGTCTACGAGATTGGCTCCACGCTGGGAGGGGATAACGCTTTCCTCAAGCACGCCATCCACGATGGTCGCAAGATTGCGGTTCAAATCTAAATGGCTTTCTGCTTGTTCTGTGTGTTTTGCCAAATATGAATGCACCTGCTAAAGGTGATTCCCCGCAGAGTCAAAAAGAGCGGGCTGCGCGTCCAAGTTCGGATTGCGCGGCCCGCACTATTATTGGATTGGCCTGTGAACTTAATGGATAAAACCGTGCCCTGCGAAACGGTCAAGCCCTATTAAACGCTCTATTTGCCGTTTTGCTCATTACTGGAGGAATTTTCGACCAAATCGATCAGCTCTTGTTGGGACGACACGCCAAGCTTTCTGTAGATTCTCCCGATATGAGATTTCACCGTATAGGTTGAAATTACTAGTTTCTCTGCAATGTGGGATGCATTTCTTCCACGAGCAAGGAAGGGGAGAATCTCTGTTTCTCTCGGAGTAAGCCCGTATTTTGCGCTAACGTTCTTGCATCCCGTGTTCAGGCTATCCCATATCTTCTGCTCATTGTTTTCGGGAAGGTCGTTTCCTCCCACCTCATCTGCATATTCCACGCTTCCAGGTGGAGTCATCCCATAATCAATGAGAATAGCTGCGACTGAAATAACGCAGAGGATTGATATTCCGGTTTCAAATCCGAGGTTTAACCAAGCAACCCACATTCCAATTATCCAGCCAGCCAACAATCCTGCAGTGGGAGCAAGCATGCCAAATGTGTAATGGTAGGCATGGAACGTCTTGTGCCTGTATGAGAGGGATATCAACACGTTCCAGAACGCTAGGATAAAAGAGATTGCGCCAATGCAGGCAATGATTATCAATATCGCCTGAACCGATTTACTGAAAAAGGGCACAAGCAATAGGCATATTCCAATTAACGGGAATGCGATTCGTTGAACTGCCGACAGCTTCGATGTATGTCCCATAGAATTTGATATGGCTGCTAAAGCCAACCCTCCTATGATAATGGGTAATGAAGTTGCAGCTAAAGGGATTGTCGAGTCGGTAATTATGACCAATAGGAACAATAGGACTCCAGCATCTATTCCAAAGATCAACGGTGTGGAAATGGCATTGAACCTGAATTTGAACCGGCTTTGAGACTCGATGACTTTGAGCTCCTCGGGAGGATGAAAGCCCAGTGCCGACCTTTCGAAAAATACAGAGGCCCCAAAAACAATGCAGGAGGTAATTGCAATAACTGGGGCCGCTGGAATGAGCGTTATCAGAAAGAAGATCACGCCGCTGAGGGCTGCAGAAATAGTTACCTGTTTTAACGTGATGATATTGGACTCATGCAATCCATCGACGTTGGTCCAAGCCGATCCCCAGGTTACGATTCCAGAACCCAGGGAAACTCCGAACAAGAAGCTGGTAATTCCCTGGATTGGTGCAGCTGCTTCGAATCCAAAACCTGCTAATACTATTACCACCATTTGAGGCAAGGATAGAGCTCCGGTTATAAAGGGTATTGCCAGGGAATTGGTTAAGCGACCTATCAGAATCACGACTTTCCCACGAGAGCAGAAAGTGTAAATCAACATACCCGCAAGCATAATTGCAAAGATAATTGCACCAATTGGCGATACCTCGTTTGGGTGTTGCAGAAAATCAAAGGATGCAATTCCAATGCCGCCTGCGATGAAAAGCATGAAACCAATCATTGTCAAAACAACAGGTTTATTGGTTTCAACTGATTCTTTTTCTTTTAAATTCCCGTCGCTGATTTCTCCCAAATTTCCCTCCTCAAGGTTCCCCTTCCCCAAGGAATCACAAGCAAAGATGACAGAAAATTCCCTGAAAAACCCATTAGTACTCTGAGTATCAATGGGTCAAATCCCAAATTGGTCTAGTGGGAGTGATGCGTCATTCGAAGCGCATGTGATATTAGAAATTATATCCGTTCAAAAAGTAAAAATCTAATTCGGGGGATAGGAGGAAAACGGATCTCGAAGGATTTCGGAAAATGGATGATATGAGAGGAGATTATAAATGGAAAGGTCGATAAACGAAAAGGAAAACGCACTGAGGGCTCTGAAGAGGACCGGAGATGTGCAGTGGGTTCCCTCTGATTCGGTGGCTTTGGAAGTAATCGTTGCTTCTAAGATGTTCGAAAGACCCCCGAGGGACTGCCACGGTATGCCTCTCTTCACAGACGAGGGAAAACTGGTCGATGACAAGGATTGGTTTGGGGTCAAATGGTTCTTCGATGACGATTCAAGCGGATTCGCCCCCGATATCAAATCCCCATATGTCCTCGATGACATTACCGAATGGCGCGATGTTGTCAAATTTCCCGATGTGGACTCGATTGATTGGGAGGCTACGGCTAAAGAAGATCTGGCATCTTGCGACACCGAGAACCGGCTCTCGGTTCTCTTCGTCGAGTCTGGACCTTTCGAGCGCATGCATCATCTGATGGGTTTCGAGAATACTTTCATCTCGATGGCAGAGGAGCCGGAAGAGTTCAGGGCGCTTGCAGACGCAATCGGAGATTATAAAGCCAATTTGCTTGACCATATGCTTTCGACTTACAAACCCGATATGGTCCTCGTTCACGACGACCTTGGTTCGGCAAAGGGCCCATTCTTCTCCTTGGATATGTACAGGGAACTGCTGAAGCCAGCCCATATGAAGATCGGGGAGACAATCGACAAGTATGATGTCATTCACATGCACCATAGCTGTGGCTATATGCAGACCTTCATTCCCGATCTCCTCGAAACTGGCGTGGATGGATTCCATCCGGTGCAGTCTTGCAACAACAGGGCAGAAGTTGCCAAAACGTATTCTGACCAGGCGTGTTTCTGGATCAGCATCGACGCGGCTCTCGATGGCGATAACTCGGAGGAAGCTGTGCGCAACGAGGTTCGGTCGGTCATCGACACGTTTGGACCTTACAAGAACTTCGTTATTGGGAGTATCCCGAACAAATACAACGAGAGGCAGAGGAATTGGGTTGCTGACGAAGTTGCAAAGTACGGTGGGAGCTACTACGAAGGTAAGCAGGCAGCTAAAGCCATGAGTGCGTGCTAGGTATTTCATACTGTAAGGAATCAAGCAGCTCAGCAGTAGCAGTCAGATAGTCTTTATTAGAAGGCGGCAATTACGAAATCTAAAATTGTAAGTGCTGCCGGGCCCGGGCCAATTAGAGATATTGGTCCGGGCTTTTCATTTCCGTCATGATTTCAAGAGAGGCTTGATTCTAAGGCCTTGCGTAAATCCTTGGCCAACCCTCCTTACTTCTGAAGTCTGCGCTAATCCTTCTGGAGCCAAGAGAGTAATCCAGCACGGCAATGAAGCTCTTCCCAGCATTCTGGTGGTTGCTATCTATCGTTGCCATTAAGTCTTCCTAGTTTTCTGGTGCTGGTAATTCAGCGCGTCTGAATAGCTCCTTTTCGTTCTTCTTGGGTCAGTAATCCTGTGGGGAATCTATTGCTTTTCCTAAATTTGTAAGTCTAAGTGAACTCTAAAAAATCATTGAGTCCATTTCGAAAACATCCATTTTCTATGACAAAACCCCCGGTAAAACGCCATTAATACTCAAAGGACTAATTTAAATTTGCTCAAATTGATTACATGAGGGGGATGTGCCTGACCATCCTCGCATGGTAACAACACATTAAACAGTTTCAAAAATCGTGGTTGTTCGAAATCCAATTCGAAAAATCAAATTCAAGGAAATAGGAGGAATGGAGAAAGGGGAAAGGATTGGTCTTGAAAGAAGCGAAGTCGGATAGGAAAGAGTAACCGTTCTAGGGAAAGAAGGGAGAAGGGAATATGAAAGCACCAGCTAAAACTAAGCTGGACACAAGAGGCAACAGGATGACAACCGTCACAACTGCTGGTCCAATGATGATCACAGAGCGGGACGGTCGAATCTTGCGTTCTGAATCCATGCAATTCGATCCTGATGATGTTGTGTCTTGGCAAATCGACGTAAATGGGAAGACTTACAAGCCTCCTCTTAACCACCCAATTCTTCAGTGGGGATACGCTACCAAGCAGATGGTTTATACGGACACCCGTGTCAAATACCCATACAAAAGGGTTGATTGGGATCCCCACGGCGAGAGGAACACTCATAACAGAGGGATAAGTGGATACGAGCGAATCAGTTGGGATGAGGCACTCGACCTCATCGAATACGAATACAGGAGGATCTTCGATCTCTACGGATCCACGGCTGTAGCTTACTCATCGAGCGCGCATGCCGAGTGGGGCAATCTGCACTTCCCGTTCAGCGACTTTTTCCGCTTCCGCGACATGATGGGTGGCACCTACCTCGAGTTCACCCCCAACTCTTGGGAAGGCTGGGCGTCCGGTGGCCCGTTCCTTTGGGGATTCTGGCAGGGTCACGGTCTTCCTCCTGCACCGGATTCTCTTCAGGACATCTCCGAGAACAGCGAGATGGTCGTTCTGTGGGGAAACGATCCGCTGATGCACACCATGTATTGCGGAATTGACACAGCACGCATGTGGAAGTACTGGAAAGAGCTCGGCAAGACGATCGTCTGCATCGACCCTCTTTATAACGAGACTGCCCTGTATTGCGCAGACAAGTGGATTCCCATCTACCCGGGAACTGACGCGGCTTTAGCTGCGGCAATCGCATATATATGGATTCAGGACGGGACATATGACCAGGCTTACCTGGACAAATATGCTATTGGCTTCGACGAGGAGCACCTTCCCGAGAACGCCAGCAAGGGAATGTCTTTCAAGAGCTACATCACTGGTGAGGGACCTGACGGGATTCCCAAGACTCCAGAATGGGCATCTGAGATTTGCGGCGTTCCTGCTAGGACGATTATCGCGTTGGCCAAGGACTGGGGAAGCCGTCCAACGTCGCTATTCGGGATGACAAGCGGTGCTTGCCGTAGGAACTTTGCCCATGAATATGCGAGAATGCTCGGAACGCTCATGACTATGCAAGGTCTTGGAAAACCCGGCATCAACATTCTCGGATCTTTCCTGTCCATCTCTGGACCTTACGATGAGCGCCAGGTTGGGCCGACCGGATACGCAGATGGCGGCATGAACCTTGTTTTGGATCACTACTATCCAAATCCTGCAAGCCACGCGAAGATCACATTCACAAAGTGGCTCGACTGCGTGAAGAATCCACCACAGCATTGGCGTGGCGGCCACCAGGATAATTTCAATGCAGACATGTTCTTCGAAGAGGTCGATTACCCGGCCAAGGGATGCTCGGAAGTTCATATGCTGATTCAGCGTGGTTCGACTCTTACCCATCCACCTGATAACAAGCGTCAGATAATGGCAAACACCGATGAGCATCTCGAAACTTTTGTCGTGCTTGCTCCCTGGTTTGACAGAGATTGCCGTTACGCTGACATCGTTCTTCCGGTTACGAGCGTTTTCGAGCATCAAGAGCTCTCAGAGCCTGGAGAGGTTGGTCAATACGTCCCACCGGCCTATATCAACCTGAGGTGCGCTGTCTTCAGCCACAGGATCATCGAGCCTGTGGGAGAGTCCAAGACCGACATCGAGATTCTCACAGCCATCGCAGAGCGTCTTGGCGTGGCGGATATGTGGATTGAAGGCAACAACGAGGACAGCCTGCTCGAAAAGCTGTACACCAAGAGTCAAATTCCGATGTCGTATGAGGACTTCAAGGAAAAGGGATATTACGTCTGGCCTCATCTTCCGGGATACAAGCCTCGTAAGCAGCTCGGCGAGTTCTACGAAGATCCTGAGAACAATCCTCTGGAGACCCCAACGGGAAAGATTGAGATCTACTCGACTTTGATCGCCGATTTCTATGGGGAGGACAATCCCGAGATTCCGGTAGTTCCCCACTATATTCCGGAAACAGAGGGACGCTACTGCGAGAAGAGGAAGATGTATCCGCTTCAGTTGCTCATGGCTCATCCGAAGTTCCGCTTCCACGGCAAGTATGACGACCTGTCCTGGCTGCGCGTGAACTACAAAGTCAAGGGACCAGATGGATACCTTTACGAGCCGATATACATGACTCCCAAAGACGCCGCAGACCGCGGTCTTGTCGACGGTGAGATCGTCCGTTGTTTCAACGATCGTGGAGACATGTTGGCTGGTGTCAGGATCACAAACCGCCTGCCCGAGGGAGTTGCCTGGGTTGCATATGGAGCGAGAAACGATCCGATGAGCCCCGAGCCAGGTTCTCTTGACAGGTCTGGGGATAGCAATGTCCTCTCAAATCCCGGTCCACAATCTTGCCATTGGGTAGGAGGCGCATTCAACTCCGCAGTTTTCGATGTTGAGAAATGCGATCTGAAGGAGCTGGCAGCGGAATACCCAGAGGGCTGGGCAGGTAAATGGAGCACTTGGAATAGAGAGGGGTAAATCGTGAAAACGATACTTGTCGACACGGAAAACTGCATTCAGTGCTGCAACTGCCAAACTGTTTGCAAAGATGAACATTGTGACAACGACTGGTCTCCAATCGCTACTTATCAAAGTGATGGTCAGTTTTGGGTGAAAGTCCACGAGTGGGAAGACGGTAGCGGTTCGAAAATGAGGCTGAACCGCATGCCGATAATGTGCCAGCATTGCGCCAACCCTGCCTGCATGAAGGCATGCCCTGAGGCGGTTTACAGGCGTGATGATGGAATCGTCATCATCGATCCTGTGAAAGCCAAGGGACATCGTGAACTGGTAGATGCCTGCCCATATGGTGTCATCTACTACAACGAAGAGCTTGATATCGCACAGAAATGCACAATGTGCGCTCACCTTCTAGATGATGGATGGAAAGAGCCGCGTTGCGTCACGGCCTGTCCTGTGGGAGTCCTGAAATTCGTGGACACCGACGATCTGCATCAAGAGGATATGCCTGCAAAACTCGAGAGATTGCATCCCGAATATGGCACCGATCCCCAAGTCTATTACATGCATCTCCCCAAGCCTTTTGTTGCGGGAAGCGTCTATTCCCCAACCGAGGAACTGTGCCTCGACGAAGTGAAAGTGACCCTCAAGGCCAAGTCGTTCGATGCCTGCAGTGAGACAAAGACCGATTACTACGGTGACTTCAGGTTCGATGATGTGGTGCCAGGTCTCTACGAGCTCACGTTCGAGAAAGAGGGATACAGGCCGAAAACCATCGATCGCCTCAGCACCAAAGAGGCCATCAATGTTGGCGATGTGAAACTGTTCCGAAAGCCGGTCTAGACATGGTCAATGCATTGGGGTTCGAGATTTGAACTCGGGCCCCAATGCGGCTTGTCGCAGAGATAGGAGAGGAAAATGTGCTTTAGACCACCCACAGTTGAAATGGATGCAAATAAATGTCCAAATTGCGGCGCCGATTTGCTGATCGGAGCTTCGACTTGCAGAGAATGTGGGTACAAGATCGAAGGAGGGTTCAGCGTAGCAGCTGGAGTAGCTGCCCCACAACCTCTGAAGACCGCCGCACCTGAGAGCAAGGGGAACTTCAAACCCCCGACAGCTCAAAAACCACCAACTGGTCAAAAACCACCTACTGCTCCAAAGAAGCCTACTCCTCCGAAGCCACCTGCTTCCGGAGATAAGAAGGACCCGGAGCCACCTTCAGCATCAGAATAGATCCTTTTCAGCTACAGAAATTAGTTCGTTCAGTACAGGTAAAAGCTCGTATGAACAGAACTTTCTTTCATTTGCTTTAGGGAGATTTACTAGCTCATTTTCCTAATAGAGGGGATCAATGGCCGAAGGTTGCCAATATGGCAAAACGACAACAGGAAATCGGAGGGAAAAATGCAAGAGTCGAAAGGTGGCAGTGCTAAACAAGTTTCCCAGTCATATGCTTGGGTAGTATTGGTCGTAATTTATTTCGCCAGCATAGTTGCTGCGGCAACGCAATTCAAGGTAACAACTCTATCATCGTGGCTTATACCAGAGTTCAATATGGACTTGGCTACTTTTGGATGGTTGATGTCCTCTCTTACCATCGTAGGCGTTGTGCTCGCGTTTCCAGCGGCATGGATCAACGATAAGATTGGGGTCAAGGCCACGATCATAGTCTCATGTGTCTGCCTTGCTGTGGGTGATGTTATCGGAGCGGTAACAAGCTCTACTGCGATATTGCTTACAAGCAGGGCAATCGAAGGCTGCGGGATAGGATTGTTGGGTGTGATTGCCCCAACTGCAATTTCCGTTTGGTTCCCAGAGGAAAAGCGCGCTTTGCCTCTGGCAATCTGGTGCACATGGTTCCCGGTAGGAACGGTCATCATGCTGCTTGCAGCACCGGCTCTTGCAGGTGCATTTGGATGGCGTTCCGTCTGGTGGGTCTGTTTCGTCGCAGCGTTGTTGGCAATAGTCTTAATGGCTATTTTCTACCATGAGCGCCAGCAAGCTGAGAGTGAAGTACAGGAACCCGAGCAGAAGTCTGGGACTATTCGCGAGGGATTCAAGTATCTGAAGAACAAAGAGCTCTGGCTCCTCTGCGTCTCGTTCTTCTGCTTCAGCGCAGTTTGCAACGGAGTTTTCATGAGCTACTATCCCACGTTCATGGAGCAGATGATGGGATTCACTCCCGCAGAGGGAGGATTTGCCACAAGCGTCATGGCAATAATTGGAATCATCCTAATGCCGTTCTTGGGAATGGTTTACGATAGAACTGGAAAGCGAAAGATCTTCGTCATCATCTCATTCGCGGCTTGCCTCGTTGGATTTGCTGTTGGTTTCCAGAGCTGGAGTGTGGCTCTCGTATGGACATGCATCATAATATTCGGTGCTGCCGGTAGCTTCATTGGAAGCGGCATGAGGCCAATGTGCCCAGAGGTTATCGAAAAGCGCACATCTAGCGCGCTGGGTATTGCAATGGGCATGGGCGTGATGCAGATTGCATCGAATCTAGGGCCCACGGTTGTTACCCCGGCGTTTGGAGCGATCGTAGAATCTTCTTCATGGGTTGCTGCGAGCTATTTCCTCTGCATCCCGCTTGGTATTCTCGCGATTGTCTGCCTGGCCTTCGTGAAGGTTAAGTGATCGCACTTCAATTTGATAAATTTTCTCTAAACCTCAACCAAACCATATCCTATAAAAGGGCGGGGCCCCAAGGTCAGAATTCGATCCTTGAGGCCCCGCTCGATTTTGCTTTGCAAGCAACCCATGAGCTCAGAGATTTGAAGCAGTGGGGGAGAACTTTGCTTGCGTCTCATGAGCTCTGATATCGGGCGCAATGGGTCTTACGAAGCTATTTACCCATGAGCTCGGAAACCGGACGCAGTGGGCGAGTGCCATCCCAGTTGTCGTGCAGGGCCTTGATGCCCTGGAAGAGCTGCTCCAACGGCTGGTGGATTTCTATGTAGGTGCCAAATTGGTCACGCGCGTCAACGTAAACGACGTGCATCCCCGCGCTGCTCTCCATGTCCATTGCGACTTCGATTCCGTATGCCGCAAGAGCTTTCACCGTGGCGTCCACGTCGTCAGACCACATGCAGATATGATGCAGGCCGTAGTGGCCCATTTCCGAGTAGACGTTGGGTTCGTCGTTCTGCAGTTCGATGAGCTCTAATTGGATATCATCAACATGACCCATGGCAACGCGAACGAGTGACTTCGATTCCTTGCCGCGAACCAGAAGCGACTTGCACGGGTTCACTCCCATGTCGATGAATGGTCCCGCACCCATGACCTCCGCCATGATCTGGGCTGTCTCCTCGATGTTCTTAACGTAATAGCCCAGTTGCCGTATTCCATACTTTTCCAAAATGCTCTCGTTCATGAAATGTCCTCCTAACTTGAGTCTTCCTGCCAAGGTATTCGCGGGCTTTTCTGCTCGCGCTTTCCATTGACAACGTTGAACCAACCGCCTTCCCTGAATTCCCAAAGAGGGAACAGGTTGATGTGGCCTGAATGCGAGCCGCTTCCCCAATATCGGACGCTTCCTTCTCCCACGGTCGCCATCTCAATCCAAGTGCTGTCGGAAAGCTCGACGTATGGACAGCCTTGGGCGTCGTAGAGAATCCCACTTTCGTAGTCCACGCGGGAGACATGCACAGCGGGACCCGGACGAGAAATCGCCGAGGAGGGGAGGGGGATCTCTGGTGCGCGAAAGGGCTCCTTAGAGGTGCCCCGAGCCGGGACGGGGCTATGACTCTTCTGGCCCCGTCCCGCGTTCTCAGCTTGCGTAGACATTCGTGCTCCTGACGTCACGAGAGCGCGATATCGCCCAGGCCGCGGTCCTCTTCAACAGTGCTCACGGCCATGGTCTTGGTCAGGTCTCCCTTGGTGATGGAGAGCTCCCATTCAGCATCGGGCAGATTGTTAAGCCAGAAGTCGCCCCAATCGTCGGTCGTCGTGCTGAACGTCCCCAGCGAGCTTTTCGCAGTGACCGTTGCTCCCTCGACGATTTCCTCGTCGGCAGGCGTGTATACGGTCCCGGCGATGAATTTCTTCGGAAGCCCTCTGTAGTACACATGCGGGTCGGTTCAGTATTCTGGGTG
>JBMNUL010000035.1:0-19875 GCA_050946255.1 Coriobacteriales bacterium
ATCAGCGGATTGGTTTCCGGGGTCTTCGCAGTTTTGGGAGACCTCGCGGAATCCAGGATAAAGAGGGCGGCCGGCAAGAAGGATTCTGGAAGGGCCCTTCCCGGACATGGTGGATTTCTGGACAGGTGCGATGCCCTCATCCTCGGCAGCGCTGCTTCCGTGTTCTGCCTGATCATATTCGGCGTGGTGCCCATCTAGGGGCTGCTCCGTGCAATTTTTAGAATGGCGATAACCGAGGGCTTCGTGTGGTGCCCATCTAGGGGCTGCATCGGACAATCTTGAGAGCGGGCAGAACCGAGGGCAGATGAGAACGGGAAGGTGCTTCCTATGAAACCGGTTGATTTGACCTTGTTGGGATCGTCTGGCTCCATCGGGCGTCAGACTCTGGATGTGGCGAGGCAGCATCGAGATGCCATCAGGGTCGTGGGACTTTCCGTGAACAGGTCCGTCGACATGCTCGTAGAGCAGGCGAGGGAATTCGGCGTCAAGCATGTGGTGATCGCCGACGAGTCCATGGAGGGACATCCCGCACTTTCAGATCTTCCATCTGATGTTTCTATTGGATGGGGAAAACAGGCTGTGGAGGAGCTGGCCTCAACTAATCCAGACCCAGAGCCCGGCAGGGTCGACACCGTTTTGAACTCGCTCGTTGGAATTGCCGGACTTCGTGCGAGCCATGCCGCCTTAGCTTCTGGCAGGAGGCTCGCCCTGGCCAACAAGGAGTCCCTCGTAGTCGGCGGCGAGCTTCTCATGCCGATGTGCAAACCGGGCCAGCTGCTCCCGGTCGATTCCGAGCATTCGGCGATATTCCAGTGTCTTATAGGGGAGAAGGACTCTGAGGTCGCGCGCATTTGGATCACGGCTTCCGGCGGTCCTTTCCGCGGCCGCACACGCGACCAGCTCGAGAAGATAACCGTCGACGATGCGCTTGCCCATCCCACATGGTCGATGGGACCCAAGATCACGATCGACTCATCGACGCTCATGAACAAGGGCCTCGAGGTGATAGAGGCCTACCATCTGTTCTGCTGCGATTTCGATCACATCAGCGTCGTGGTTCATCCTCAGAGCCGCATTCATTCGATGGTGGAGTTCGTGGACGGGTCGGTCAAGGCTCAAATTGGCCCTGCCGACATGAGAATCCCGATTCAACTTGCGCTCAGCTATCCCGACAGATGGGATTTCCAGGGGGAAAGGCTGGATTTCACGCAGTTGTCCGACCTCACTTTCGAGGCCCCCGACACAGATACCTTCGGATGCCTGGCGCTCGCGCTTGAAGCGGGAAGGGAGGGCGGTACCGCCACCACGGTCTTGAATGCCGCCAACGAGGTGGCAGTTGCGTCTTTCTTGTCGAGGTCTTGTGGATATCTCGATATCGAGCGTACTGTGGGCAAGGTCTTGTCATACCATGATAGGCAACCCGTCGAATCGCTCGAGCAGATCGAGGAGGTAGACGAGTGGGCACGTGCGAGGGCACACGAGATACTAGGAGCCTAGTGGCTGGCTGATATGGTAGATGTTCTATTGACGATATTCTGGGGAATCGTGCTCCTTTCGATTGTCGTGGTCATCCACGAGGGAGGACACTATCTCTCCGCCAGGGCCTTCAAGGTGAGGGTCACCGAATTCATGGTTGGGCTACCGGGACCATCCATTGGCTTCCGTCCCAAGAAAAGCCGCACCCGTTTCGGGGTTACGGCCGTTCCATTGGGAGGATATGCCCGCATTGCAGGTATGGACGAGTGGAAGGACGAGACGAACTTCCCCCGCGCCGTCGAGTATATCTATCGCAAGGGGTCCATCACCGAATCCGAAGCCGATGAGATGTCCGGGGAATTGGGATTCGACCTCGCAGACAACCTCGACTCCCTCTACGAATGGGGAACCGTGGAGAGGAAGAAGTCCAACGGTGAGATGGTCTACTACGCGCCCCAAGTCGACGATTTCGAGCTCGGCGAGCCCCGCGTCATCAGCAATTCAGAGGCTTTCATCCGCCACGAGAGATCCCAGACCTATATATCGCTTCCCTGGTGGAAGAGGATGATCATCCTCTTCGCAGGTCCGGGCGCCAATCTCGTCACCGCGATAATCGTAGTGACCATCACGCTCGCCCTCCTCGGCACCACGATGCCCACGCTCACGATCTCGGATGCTCCAGACGGATATCCGGCCGCTGTCGCCGGGATGCAAGCCGGCGACACTATCACCGCCATCAATGGGCAGGAAGTCGATAGCTGGACCGAGTTCACCCAGACGATGTCCGAGCTTTCGCCAGGCGATGAGGTGCAGATCACGTTCACCCGCGATGGCGAGGAGCAGACCGTGTCGATCGAGGCGGCGACTGGTTCCGATGGAAATGCCGTTATCGGCGTCACCGCTGGCTCAGAGCATGTTTCGTATTCTGTGCTGGAAGCCTTGGGCGAGTCGTGCGTGTACATCGGCCAGGTGACCGTTGCGATCCTCGAGCTGATCAACCCGTTCACGACGATGCAGATTGTGAGCCAGTCGACGTCGATAGTCGGTATATCAGTCATCGCCAAGCAGGCTGCCGACCTCGGGTGGATCAACTTCATGTGGCTTGCTGCGGTCATCTCCATCTCAATCGGGTTGATGAACTTGCTCCCACTGATGCCGCTGGACGGTGGCCGAATGGTCGTTGAGACCATACAGCGCATCAGGCACAAGGTGTCGAGTCCAGCTTTCATAAACTCCTACACAACTCTGGGAATCGTGTTCGTGATGTTCCTGTTCATCGTGGTGACGTTCCAAGATGTCTCCAACATCGCCACAGGGAGGTTGCCATGGTAAGTTCAAGCGATTTTGCAGGTTCCACTTCAGATTCAAATGTCGGCACAGCTTCGGGTTCAAAGGCCTGCGAAGCTTCAACCTCGAAAACCGATGTAGCTCCAAGGTCACTCACAAAGCAGGTGATGGTGGGCGAGGTTCCCGTTGGAGGGGGTGCTCCGGTCGCCGTCCAGACGATGCTCTCGACTCCAACGACTGACGTGGAGCTGGCGCTCTCGCAGATCTCCAAGGTAAGGGAGCTGGGCTGCGAGATAGTCAGACTCGCAGTTCCCAACTCTGACGCCCTCGAGCCATTCGGTCGGATTTGCGAGGCCTCGCCTCTGCCAGTCGTGGCAGACATCCACTTCGACTACAAGCTTGCAATCGGGGCCATCGAGAGGGGCGCGTCGAAGATCAGGATCAACCCCGGAAACATCGGCTCCGAGGAGAAGGTCGACGCGGTCATCGATGCGGCGGGCCAGGCTGGGATCCCAATTCGAATCGGTGTGAACGGGGGATCTCTCGAGCAGAAATACCGCGATATGCAGGGAATGACCCTGGCGCAGAAACTCGCTGCAAGCGCAGAGGGATTCGTCGAGCACTTCGAGTCGAGGGGGTTTTCAAACGTCGTGGTGTCGGCGAAGGCCCATGACGTTCCGACCACGGTAGACACCTACCGCGAGCTTTCTCGGTCAATGCCCCATATCCCGCTTCACATCGGGGTAACCGAGGCGGGAACTCTCAGGCAGGGGACCGTCAAATCGGCTGTCGGCCTCGGAATTCTCCTTGCCGAGGGCATTGGAGACACGATGAGGGTTTCCCTTACGGCGGGAATCGAGGAGGAGGTTCTCGTTGCGTGGGAGATCCTTGCCTCGCTGGGCCTCCGTCGCCGAACTCCAGAGCTTGTCAGCTGCCCAACCTGCGGCCGAACTCAGATAGACCTGATCTCTATTGCCTCTGAAGTCGAGAAGAGACTTGAGAAGATCGAGAAGCCGATAAAGGTCGCCGTCATGGGATGCGTTGTCAATGGGCCAGGGGAGGCCGCCGACGCAGATATCGGAATTGCCGGAGGTCGTGGATCCGGGCTGATCTTCTCCCATGGCGAGGTGATCAGGAAGGTCGACGAGGAGCATATCGTCGAGGCTCTGTTCGAGGAGATTGACAAACTGTAGTTCCCGCTTGCGCTGTTACCTGCCCCAATATATCCCGTGTGCATTAAACTCAATTAGTCGAATGTTCACCTCGTCGCGCAAATAGCGCCTCTGCGCAAGAGGAACGAAAGGATGGGTACGCCGTGCTGAACAAGATAATCAAGATGAGCGAGCTCTACGCCCCGACTCTCAAGGAAGATCCGGCCGAGGCCGAAATCGTATCTCATAAGCTCCTCCTACGCGGTGGTTTCATCAGGAAGATCACCGGAGGCGTATACACGTTCCTCCCGCTTGGATATGCGGTCCTGCAGAACGTCGAGGAGATTGTCCGCGAGGAAATGCAGAACATTGGGTCGCAGGAGATCATGATGCCCGCCCTGCAGCCCGCAGAGCTATGGCACGAGTCCGGTCGTTGGGATGACTATGGCCCAGAGCTCATGAGGCTCACCGACCGTCATGACAACGGATTCTGCCTTGGCCCGACGCACGAGGAGCTCATCACCTCGATTGTGCGCAACGAGCTTAGAAGCTACAAGGAGCTTCCAAAGTCGCTTTTCCAGATCCAGGTGAAGTTCCGTGACGAGATCCGTCCTCGCTTCGGGCTCCTCCGCACCAAGGAATTCATCATGAAGGACGCCTACAGCTTCCACGCTACTCAGGAGTCTCTGCAGGAACACTACGAGCAGATGGGCCATGCATATGGCAGGATCTGCGAGCGTTGCGGCCTGGAATACAGGCCCGTCGATGCCGACTCCGGCCAGATTGGGGGCAAGGTTTCCACCGAGTACATGGCACTTGCCGAAAACGGAGAGGCCGAGCTGGTCTATTGCGATTGCGGCTATGCGGCTGACGTCGAGGCCGCTGAAGCTGTGATCGAGCCGCTGGTGCACGATGTGGATTCGATGCAGAAGATCAGCACTCCTGGCGTGGGCTCCATCGAGTCTCTGGCGAAGTTCCTCGGGATTCCCGAGGCGGCAACGGTAAAGGCGCTGGTGGGCAAGGGCTCTGACGGCCAGATCGTTGCAATCTTCATCCCGGGAGACCATGAGCTCAACGACATCAAGGTGTGCCATGCAATCGACGGGTTCGACTTCCTCGACGACGAGGAGCTGGAGGCGGCTGGGCTTCCCAAGGGGTCGATTGGACCCGTGGGACTTCCCGAGGGAATCAAGGTCGTTGCCGACAAGAATCTCAAGAACACCCCCAAGTGGGTCGTGGGCGCGAACGAGCACGAGTTCCACTATGTTGGGGCAAAGCTTGGCGAGGACTTCGAGGTTGACGAGTGGGCCGATCTTTGCACCGCCATGCCAGGCGACCTCTGCCCAGAGTGCGGGAAGCCGCTTCACACGGCACGAGGCATCGAGGTCAGCCAGATCTTCCAGCTTGGGAAGAAGTACTCGGAGTCGATGGGCGCAGTCTTCATGGACGAGGACGGCAACGAGCAGCACTTCTACATGGGGTGCTATGGAGTCGGCGTTACCCGCACGGTGGCCGCAATCGTCGAGCAATACAACGATGAGCATGGAATCATCTGGCCGGTTTCCGTCGCGCCTGCCGAGGTAACGGTGATTCCCCTGACCGTGGGTGACGACACTGTGTTCCCAATTGCAGAGAAGATCGCCAAGGACCTTAATGCAATGGGCATCAAGGTGGTCATCGACGATCGCGACGAGCGTGCCGGCGTGAAGTTCAACGACAACGACCTGATTGGGTTCCCATATCAGATCACCGTGGGCAAGCGTGGAGTGAAGGAGGGGACCGTGGAGGTCAAGGACCGCGCCTCTGGAGAGAAGGTCTCCTATGCAATCGACGAGGTCGCGTCAGACGTTGCAAGCATCGTTAAAGCCCAGAGGGAGAAGTTCGCTTTCAGGCCATAGGCTTGGCCTGCAACGGCTTATATTGGTATTGGCAGGACATTGCGACAAGGCAAAGTTGGGCCGGATTACAGAATATTGGAGTCCGGTCCTTTCTCTATCCTCTTCAGCATTGATTGACTAATGAACTTGTGGAAATTAAAATCTCACATGTGCATTGAGCATCGGTTCCTTGACAAGCGAATACTCCTGAGTTCTGTCGGTTATGGTCGACAGCTAAGAGGGAATCGGGTGATGAATCCCGAACGGTACCGCCGCTGTAAGCGTCGAGGCTGGTCCAGAGGCCACTGGTTGGGTTACGACTGGGAAGGTGGATCGGTTGCGTGTTTGTCCGTGCACGCTGGACGCGAAGTCAGAAGACCTGCTCAGGTTTGTTTTTAATGGTTGCAACGGGTTATTGCGCCATTGAAGCCAGCGGGTTCCCGCTGGAAATGGGGGCACGAATACGGGTGCGGCCTGGGTAATTCCAAGCCGCATTTTTTGTTCCCATCGGGCGGTTTCCACAGTGCCGCCTGTTCAAAGCGAATTCAAGGTACCGTAACATTTCAGCTGAGCACAAGGCAATCCCACGTTCGGCAATCCCATATGCAACCCATGGGGATCCTGATATCCGACAGGATCATAGCTTGCCGTTCATTGCCGTTGGCCCGAATAATCGCACTCGACCATCGCACGGGTCAAAGCAGCTCGGCCGGTACACAAGCGATGCATACCCCCATCGCCCCACATGTTCGTATATGAAGATTCCATTTCCGGAATCAAGGCAAATGCAACCAATTGGTATTCGGAGATGTCTCCGGTGCTCGACAACGCACGAGGGCTTTCGCCCTCTGTGGCCGCGCTCCTCCTACCTTTCCCGAGCAATCGGGATGGCGCGGCTGCCACCAGCGGGTGGAGGATCTGCCGTCCTCCGCCCGCTTTTTTGAATTTGCACGCCTGATTGCCCCAGAGATTTCCCACGGTGGAATTCGCTTGGGCATTAACGTAATGCACGAGAACAGAAGGAGAAAATGAAATAACATTGTGATTAACGTCTGATTGGAGATTGCATATGGAACTGGGAAAAATTAACTCTTCGATTGCGGATTACGATCAGGAGGCCGCCGACAAGTGCAAGAAGAATTGGGATTCAATTGCCAAGCCTCTTGGCAGCTTGGGCCTTCTCGAGAACGTCGTCATCGACATCGCCGGGCTGACAGGTGACCCAGATGTGAACATTGACAAACGAGCTGTTGTCGTCATGTGCGCAGACAACGGGGTGGTCGAGGAAGGCGTGACCCAGACGGGTCAGGACGTCACTGCAATCGTTGCGAGCAACATCGCCCATAACGACACCTCGGTCTGCAGGATGGCGTTGCTCGCGAAAGCCGAAACTTTTCCAATCAACATGGGAATGGTGTTTCCGGCTCCTGGAACCATAGACCGTGCAATCGCCCCTCAGACCAACAACTTCACCAAGGGCCCCGCTATGACCCGCGAGCAGGCTGAGCAGGCGATTCAGACCGGCATCGACATAGTTTCCGACCTCAAGGAAAAGGGATACAAGATCATCGCCACCGGGGAGATGGGAATCGGGAACACCACCACCTCGAGCGCGCTCTCCTCGGTTCTGATGGGACTTCCTGTAGAGGAGGTCACCGGAAGGGGTGCGGGGCTTTCCGACGAAGGTCTGATTCGCAAGAAAGCTGCCATTGCCAAGGCCATCGAGGTCAACAATCCAGATCCCAACGACGCGCTTGACTGTCTGGCCAAGCTCGGTGGATTCGACATCGCCGGCATGGTGGGTCTTTTCCTAGGTGGTGCTATCTACAGGGTTCCGATCCTAATAGACGGCTTCATTTCCGCAGTTTCAGCTCTCGTCGCCTCCAGGATTTGCCCTGCCAGCAAGGTCGCGATGTTCGCTAGCCATGTGTCTGCCGAACCTGCTGCCCACCTCGTGCTCGAGACTCTCGGCAAGAAGCCGCTGATCTGCGCCGAGATGCATCTTGGGGAGGGCACTGGGGCAGTATGTGCAATTCCGCTAATCGACATGGCGCTCGCAGTTTATGGCGAGATGGTCACATTCGACGACATCAACATCGAGGCCTACACTCCTCAGGGAGGGGAATAAATGTTCCTGCTCCTCACTGGTGGCTCGGCATGTGGAAAGAGCACATATGCCGAGGAGATGGTTCTCAAGTATGGGAAGCCCAGATTCTATGTGGCCACGATGCGGCCATATGGAGATGAGAGCCTCTCCAAGATTGCCCGGCATAGGAAGATGAGGGCGGAGAAGGGCTTCGAAACCATCGAGAAGCAGACCGACGTTCAGGATATCGAGTTGCCGGCCGGTTCCACAGTTCTCCTCGAGTGCATCTGCAACCTCACGAGCAACGAGATGTTCGATGCGGAGGGGAACATGACCGACGTGCGCCAAAAGGTCATCGATTCGGTGCTCTCGCTCGTGAAAAAGGCCCAGAACACAGTTGTGGTGACGAACGAGGTCGGCGCTGAATACCAGGACTATGGGGATTTGACGCCTGAATATGTGAAGGCTATCGGCGACATCAACAGGGCTCTGGCGTCTGCGGCCGACAATGTATACGAAATGGTTTGCGGAATTCCAATCGTCTTGAAAGGTGAGCTGCTGTGACGGTATTGAGGTCTATAGTCATGGCCTTCTCAATGTTCTCCACCATCCCGATGCCCCACATTGAGTGGAACGAGAAGAGCATGCGGTACGCTCTGGCCGCATTTCCGCTCGTCGGAGCGCTCATCGCGGTTCTTCTGGGGATTTGGATGTGGATTTGCAGCGCTCTGGGGCTGGACAGGTTGATCATGGGTCTCGGCGTAATGTTGATTCCGCTGGCGGTGACCGGTGGAATCCATATAGATGGATTCTCGGATACCGTGGACGCGCTGGCATCGCACGCCGAGCCTGAGAAGAAGCGCCAGATCCTCAAGGATTCCCATATTGGAGCCTTCGCTGGAATCGGAATCGGTGCATATCTCATTTCCTACTTCGCAATCGCATGCCAGCTCTACTACGGGCCATTGAGCCTCCAGTTCACGATTTGCTGTCTGTGTCTTGCGCCGATACTCAGTCGGACGATGAGTGGGATAGTGAGCATCAGCTTTCCCGGAAGCGGTCACAAGGGACTGCTCCAGACCTTCCGCGATTCCACCAGCAAACGAGGTGCGCTCATATTCCTGTTCATCTTGCTCGCAGCATGCCTCGTGTTCGCGTTCGCATGCATCTCGTGGATGGTAGGGCTCGGGCTGGTCATCGTGATCGTCTTGGTCACCACCTACCTATATTTCATGTCACGTCATCAGTTCGGCGGGATGAGCGGTGACCTCTCAGGGTTCTACCTGCAAGTTCTCGAGATACTCTTCCTGGTTGTTTTCGCTATTGTCGAGGGGTTGGTCTTCGTATGATTCTGGTGATTGGTGGAGCTGCATCTGGAAAGCTCGATTACGTAAAGTCTCTGGGCTATTCCGACGAGCAGGTTTCCGATGGGTGCATAGACAAGAGACCCGTTGTCTACAACCTTCAGGATCTAGTTGCGGAGGACCCTTCTGCTGCTCCCGGGTATTACGACGACCTTGTTGGCAAGGAGGTCGTCATCTGCAATGAGGTCGGGAGCGGCGTGATTCCGATTGCCCGGGAGACGCGCGAGGCTCGCGAGCAGACCGGGAGGCTCTGCAACAGGCTCGCACGGGTGGCGGACCGCGTCGTCCGCATCGTCAGCGGAATCCCGATGGTCATAAAGGGCTAGGCTTTCAGCTATTGCCGGTTCGGCTTCGGCCGTGACCATTGAGGTAGGCTTTCAGCTATTGCCGATTCAGCTTCGGCTGTGACCATCAAGGGCTAGGCTTTCAGCTATTGCCGGTTCGGCTTCGATTGAGACCACCATTGACCGGGCTTTCAGGTTTTGGTCGTTTCCGCTTCTGTCGGTTTTTGTGCGGTCTTTTTTTGCTGCATTACAATAGATGCAATTGCGCTTTTCTGGGGCGTTTCCGTCCGCTTTTCCCTTTTCAGGGTGTATTTAGCGGAATTTTTAGATTTAACTACTTTTCTTTAATGTTTCTTTCAGGAAACGGAAATATTATTTCAGCATCGAGGAGGAAAAAAATGAATGTACTCGTTGTTGAAGATGAAAAGAGGCTCGCTGACGCACTGGACCAGATTCTAACTGAGTCTGGATATCATGTGGATGCGGTCTACGATGGCAAGGCCGGACTAGATTATGCAGAGAGCGGGATGTACGACATCATCGTTCTCGACGTGATGCTTCCGAAGATGGATGGGTTCGAGGTAATTCGCAAAATAAGACAGGCGAATATCTCGACTCCTGTGCTGTTCCTGACCGCCAGGTCTCAGCTCTCCGACAAGGTCACCGGACTCGATCGGGGAGGGGACGAGTACATGACGAAGCCCTTCCAGCCCGAGGAGCTGCTAGCTCGAATAAGGGCCCTTACCCGCAGGAAGGGCGAGATTGTCCTGGACGAGGCCTCTTTCGGGGACCTGGTTCTCGACCTCAACACCTGCAACCTCAAGTGCGGCAGCAAGTCCGTGCATCTCAGCTACAAGGAGTTCGAGGTTGCCAAATTGCTGATGCTCAATCCCAATCAGACGATCTCGAAGGATCAGATGCTTCTTAAAGTCTGGGGAACTGACGCCGAAGTGGCGGGAAACAACGTCGAAGCGTATATTTCATTTATGCGCAAGAAGTTGAAGCATCTGAAATCCAATGTCGAGATTGTTACCCTGCGCATGCTTGGTTATAGGATGCAGGTCAAAGACGAAGGGTAGCAAGGGCGAAGGGTAGAGTGCGGTAAGGGGAATGTTCCGCAAGCTCAAGTGGACGTTCATAGGAATCACCATGTCTCTCTTGACGGTGGTTCTCGTCATTGTGCTCCTCATTTTCAATGTTGTGAGCTACAACGCCGAGATAGAAGCCGTGAGGGACGCCCTTACCTATTCCCTCGAGGTCGGTCCCGAGGGGGCGGGTCTTCCCAATGTTGGAACTATTGTCCAGGAAGAAAGCGGGGACTTCTCGTCTAGCGGGGTGTCGTTTGAGTCAGAGACCGTGAAGACGACCGATGAAAACGGTAACGTTACCACACAGAGCACCGTCACGGTGACAGGTGGGAGCACAGATTCATCGTCCGGAGATTCTTCCACGAGCGCGTCCGGAACGCAATCTTCTGCTTCGGACACTTCTAATCAATCCACAGATTCCAGCAACAGCACTACTGCACAGGCGTCAGATACGAGCAGCAGCTCCTCCACTCAGTCATCAAACAGCACCACCTCGACGAGCACCAAGACCATGGAGGATCGCCCTCTCCGCGATGACAACCATATCCCGGTATTCTGCGTTACGGTCGACGAGTACGGAAACATCATCTCCTCCTCTACCACGGTTTCCATGGACAGCAGCCTCCTGTCCTCAGCGGTATCCGAGGTGCTAGCTTCCGACAGCACTTCTGGCGAGTTGAGCGATCTGGGGCTGTTCTATGACAGCAAGGAATTCTCCGATGGGCTGAGAATAGCGTTTGCAGATTCCAGCTCGATCTATCAGAACAACACGAACAGGATTATTACCTCGACGCTGATCGGACTTGCCACGTTGGCTGTTCTGTTCGTGATCAGCATGCTCCTCTCCAAGTTGGCTCTCCGCCCGGTTGAGGAGGCTTGGTCTGGACAGCAGAGGTTCATCGCCGACGCATCGCATGAGTTGAAGACCCCTCTGACCGTCATCTTGGCCGACATCGATATTGTCAAGTCACGTCCCGAATCCACTGTTTCCGAGCAAAGTCGCTGGATCGATGGGGCCAATGAAGAGGCGCTCAAGATGCAGGGTCTCGTGCAAGACCTGCTGGTTCTAGCTCAGACGGAGCCGGACAGCGTTCAGGTCGAGGGAGCATCCAAGCAGTTCGTGACCGTTGATTTCTCCAGCTTGGTGGAGAAGGACATCCTCCAGTTCGAGGCGGTGGCATTCGAGAAGGGCGTTATCTTCGACGATGAAATCGAGGAGGGCCTCTCGGTATTTGCAGATCAGGACAAGCTGGAACGTGTGGTCAGAGTGCTTCTGGACAATGCGATCAAGTATTCCGTTCAGGACGAGCAACCCTCTGATGAAGATTCCGGGGAAGATTCCGTTCAAGACGAGCAACCCTCTGGTGAAGATTCCGAATCCGTCGTCAAGGTCCGTTTGAACAAGGACAAGTCACATGCAATCCTCAAGGTCAACAACGGCGGGAAGCCGATTTCCCAAGAGGACCTCCCGCATGTATTCGACAGGTTCTACAGGTCCGACAAGGCGAGGTCTGGAAACACCGAGGGGTTTGGGCTCGGGCTTCCGATTGCGAAGAACATCGTCAATGGGATTGGCGGGACAATCACCGTAGACAGCAACGCCGTCAATGGCACCACCTTCACTGTGAGGATTCCGCTGGCGCACAATTAGCAACTTAGCTCGCAGGCGGTCTGTTCAATGCGATGCTGGTCTAGCGATTGCAGAAAGCGTTTGGCTTGGAACTGGACAGCTGTTGGGCATGTAACCGGGCAGCCGCTGGGATTGGTTGAGGGTCGCATCAGATAACAGGTAGCGGCAGATCAACAAGCGATTCTAGTTCAAACCGCGCTCGCCAGGGCATCCGTTCTCAGAAGAACATCGCCTTGATCCCGATGCAGATCAACACGATTCCGCCAACTATCTGCGCCTTCGCACCGAGCGCCTCCCCAAATTTTCTCCCGATAAGCCATGCAACAGTGCAGGATGCCAAGGTCGTTAACAAGATGATGAGGGCCAGCACCCCTATAGGGATATCTCCGGAAACATACGCCACGCCCACTGCCAGAGCGTCGATGCTGGTGGCGATTGCCTGCAATAGCACAACCTTTATCGATAGGGAGCCCTTGTTGGCATCCTCTTCATCGGGGTTGCGGATCCCTTTGATTCCGTCGTAGACCATTTTCCCGCCGATGATTCCCAAGATAAGAAGGCTGACGATTCCCTGATACCTGAGGATGATCTCAGATGCATAGGAACCGAGAAGATATCCAATCACGGGCATGAAGCCCTGGAACAATGCAAAGAAGACCGGCCCCAGAAATGATTTGCCCTTGCTCGTTTTCGGGTAGGCGAACGCATTGGCAATCGTCACTGCGAACGCGTCCATGCTGAGGGCGAATCCCAAGATTAATGTCTCAATCCACATTATTCTTAATGAACCTCGTGAAATGCAGCAGCCAGATTGCCCGGCTGCTCACCAGAGCAGGTCTACTCTTCGGAAACGTGGGAGTGGCTCGCGGTCCTGCGGCGTCTGACTGCCCTCTCGGGAACCTTAGTGCAGCAGTAGGGGCATACGTTCCATTCCGGGTTGAGGGGCTTGCCGCAGCCCGTGCAAACGTTCTTGAGCTGCGAACCGCAATTGGGGCACATGATGTAATCGTCGCGCACTGGATAGGAGCACCTGCCGCACTC
Source organism: Coriobacteriales bacterium (assembly GCA_050946255.1). GTDB lineage: Bacteria > Actinomycetota > Coriobacteriia > Coriobacteriales > CADBOM01 > JBMNUL01. Next base: position 13,285 of record JBMNUL010000035.1, read on the forward strand.
ACCATATTTCATTAGCTCGCGCTGCTTGAGCAGGTAGTCAAGCTGCTGCTCTTCTTTGTCTGAGAGCAACATGGCAGGGCGAAGGGCAGAGTAAATGATCGCTCCGACAAATGGGATCAATGCGATGATTCCCCATTTGACCGGGGAGACCCCTCTCAGTGGCGCATCCCTGATGACCCATACGATGGTGAGGATGTAGAGCAGGACAACCACGATTGCCGTGCAAATCATAAAAAGCTGAAACTGAGACAAGGCAGCCATCGGTTCCTATCTTCTTTCTCTCTGAATTACGTCTTCAATGAGAACGAGTGCAATCGATGTACTCGGTCGCACTTCGTTTTTTTCAGCGTTTCCGCAAATTTTAACAGATGTCCTACGCCATTACACTCATATGGTGGCGAACGAGATGGTGTGTGATATCTTTGGGTTTGTGAAATTTGCTTCGAAATGAGGCGGCATGAGAATTGGAGCACACGTTTCCGTTCAGGGAAACTACGAGAAGATGTACGAATATGCAAAGTCTGTCGGCTGTGAATGCGCGCAGATTTTCGCAAAGAACGCCAAGCAATATCGATATTCCAAGCCAAAGCCCGAAAGGCTGTCGCAAATGTCCAAGGTGCACGAAGAGGACCCTGGTTTTGCGGTCTACAGCCATACTGCCTATCTGATCAATCTTTCCAGTCTCGACCCGGAGATAAGGGGAAAGTCGACCGAAGCGCTCGCCGGGGAGCTTGCCCTGGCGTCGATGTTCGGGCTTGCTGGAGTCAACACCCATGTTGGAAACGACAAGGGCAAGAATGAGACGGAAGCTGCTGAAAGAGCCGCAGATTCGATTCGGACTGCCCACGACCGAGCTGACGACTTGTTGGCTAGCTGGGTATTAGACGATGGGCTGGTTCCCGCCGCGAGGATCTGCGAGGATGGTCTTCCCGCGGTACCCCCGCTCATCTTGGAAGACGCTGCAGGGGCAGGGGACCTCTACGGATGCACGATCTCCCAGCTGTCGGACATTTTGGATATCGTCTGGGGAGAAGGGTTTTCCAAGGGCGATGCGCGTTTGGGAACTGGGATCTGCATCGATACCTGCCATGCTTGGGCACAGGGTTACGATGTCTCATCTGCTGCGGGATGGGATAAGGTACTCGACGAGGTGGACGAGAGGATTGGACTCGACCACCTCCTGTTGATTCATGCCAACGACTCCAAGTTTGGAATGGGCGAGCACAAGGATCGCCACGAATGGGTGGGAGAGGGCTGCATCGGGCCCGAGGGCTTCTCCTACATCATGAGTTGCGGCAGGGCCTCTTGTGCCGACGTGATATTGGAGGTTCCGGGCGAGGTGCCCTACAAGGATGAGAGAAACATCGAGGTCCTGAAAGAGATGAGGGACAGCAGGTAAGGGCTTTCGGCTAAACGTGGATACCTTTTTCTCGAATGGAATCGAGCCGTTTCCCCCAAGTTGCTCCTCTCCTAGGTGAAGCTTGGTTTAAGCCTCTTTGGGTTCAGCCTCAAAATTTTCGGATTCAACCTCGAGATGCCCGCAGACCGGGGTTTCCGGGGTCTCGATGCCCAGTGCGCTCGAGGCCATGTCGCGGAGCTCCTGAATCGTCAAAGTGTAGCATGCGAGGGCATCTATCCATCTGCGCAGGCATTTTCGGCCTTTATCAGTAAGCTCGAAAAGCCTCTTCGCAGCTCCTGTTTCGGGAGTCTCCCATTCGGCGGTAACAAGTCCCTGCTCTTCCATTTTCTTCAGAGCACGGTAGATTCCAGTTGCGTCTGGCTTGTTTCCCCCGAACATCGGTGACCCGGCCGCCAGCTTGACGATCCTGTAGCCATGGAGTGGCATTCCCGCTTCGGCGAGAATTGCCAGTATAGTGGGCTGGGACATCCTGCTCAGATTCTTTCCCAGCTCAGCGCATTCTTTCAGATCGTCATCCGTTTTCGGACTGCAACCGCTCCACATTATTGTCTACCTCCAGTTTGATCTACCTGTATGGGAAAAATTCTATTGAGATAAATATATACAAAAAATTATCTCCGTGCTATTATTAGAGCACGTCATATATGTGAGTCATGGAAATGTTTCGGTTCATATATAGACTTTTGGAGCCCATGGGTCTCCAGCAAGGTTTCCTCTCCTGGCCGTAAAAGGAAGTCCTGCTGGAGGCTCGCCTTTTATTCTCACACAATTTTGCTGGAAAATTCCCATTCCAACTCCCCATCGGAAGAACCTCCCGTGCATGCTTGTTTTCCCTTCGCGGCACCACAGGGATTTTACAGGCTCTCCACAATTCAAAATGCTTATTATTTAGCCTTAGTGAAAACAACGCCAACAAGAGGGTGGTATCTTCGATGTCTCTGGTTGTGATGAAGTTCGGTGGCACCTCTGTCGCCACTCCACAACGCGTCAAGAAGGTTGCTGACAGGCTCATCGAACGCAGGAAAGCGGGTGACAAGGTCATCGCCGTGGTCTCCGCCATGGGCAAGTCCACAGACGATTTCCTGAAGCTGGCCAACGAGGTCTCCCTGAATCCTCCCGCGCGCGAGATGGACGTTCTGCTGTCTGCCGGCGAGCAGATTTCCATGGCGATTCTGGCGATGGCCGTCCAGGCGAAGGGCTTTGACGCGATTTCCTTCACTGGCTCGCAGGCCGGGATCATCACAGATGTCGCATACAGCAAGGCCAAGATTCGCGAGATAAAGGCGGACAGGCTTTTCTACGAGCTCGACAAGGGAAAGATCGTCATCGTGGCGGGTTTCCAGGGAGTCACGAGGTCGGGCGACATCACCACGCTCGGTCGTGGAGGGTCTGATACCACTGCTGTTGCCCTGGCAGCAGCTACCGGCGCCGATGTATGCGAGATCTACACCGATGTCGATGGTGTCTACACTGCCGACCCGAGAATGGTACCGAGGGCCCACAAGCTCGACACCATCGGCTATGAGGAGATGCTCGAGCTCGCGGACAGCGGCTCTGGAGTGCTGCAGTCACGTTCGGTTGAATTCGCCAGGAACTTCGGGGTGGTAATCCACTGCCGCTCAGCTTTCAACGACAAGCCGGGAACCATCGTCAAGGAGGTATCGGATATGGAATCCGCGGTAATAACCGGAATCGCATACGACAACTCGGAGGCAAAGGTCACGCTTCGCGATGTGCCCGACCAGCCCGGGATCGCCGCTCAGGTCTTCTCCAATGTGGCCAACATCGGGGCAAACGTCGACATGATCGTGCAGAACGTCTCTGAGAACGGCATGACCGACATTTCGTTCACGACCCCGCTCAAAGATCTCCCCAAGGTAAAGGAGATCCTCGACGAGCTGGTCAACCAGCTCGGGGCCAGAAGCTACCTCATCGACAAGTCGATCTCGAAGGTTTCCATCGTAGGCGCTGGGATGCGCACCAACCCCGGAATCGCCGCCAAGATGTTCACGGTTCTCGCCGAGAACGGGATCAACATCACGCTGATCTCCACCTCGTCCATCAGGCTATCGGTGGTGATCGACGGCTCGCTCACCGAGCGGGCGGTTCAGTGCCTGCACACCGCTTTCGGTCTCGATTCCGACACTGTCTTCGAGGAGACCCAGCTTTCCAGCGAGGAGCTTGCCGCCAAGGCTGAAAAGGGCAGGTAGGAATCAATCCCCCGGATTTCCGGGATTGCCCGTTGAACTGATGATCTATTTGCCCTAGAGAATTTCTGGCCTTCGAGGCCATCCGAATTCGAACCCCCCACACGTGGGAGAACTTGTTGAGGTGAATCATGGCTTGGACTAAGAAAATGCCCGACAATCCAGTTGTAGCTGTTTGCGGTGCCACCGGAGTCGTTGGACGCGAGTTTCTCAAGGTGCTCGAGGACCGAAATTTCCCGGCCAGCAAGTTCATCGCGCTCGCCAGCTCCAGGAGCGAGGGCAAGAAGCTCCCGTTCATGGATGGGGAGATTGAAGTCCATGAGATGACTCCCGAGTCCTTCAAGGGAGTTGACATTGCACTGTTCTCAGCCGGTGCGTCCATCTCCAAGAAGTTCCGCCAGGCTGTCGTGGATGCCGGTGCCGTGATGATCGACAACTCCTCCGCGTTCAGGATGGAGGAGGGCGTGCCGCTGGTGGTCCCAGAGGTCAATGCCGAGGAGGCTTTCAAGCACGAAGGCGTCATCGCCAATCCCAACTGCTCGACAATAGAGATGGTCGTGGCGCTCAAGCCCCTCTACGACATCTCCAAGATCAAGAGGGTCGTGGTCTCCACCTACCAGGCAGCGTCTGGTGCAGGGGTCAAGGCGATGGATGAGCTCTATGCCCAGACCCGCCAGTTCCTCGACGGCGAGGAGCTCACGATCAGCGCCTTCACCGACCAGATCGCATTTAACACCATCCCGCACATCGACGTGTTTCTCGATGACGACTACACGAAGGAAGAGTGGAAGATGGTCGTCGAGACCAAGAAGATTTTCGGCGATCCGAACATCGCGGTTGCCCCAACCTGCGTGAGGGTTCCAGTGCTTCGCTGTCATGCGGAGTCGGTTAACGTTGAGTTCGAAGATGAGGTGACGGTCGACGCTGCAAGGTCTGCGCTGGAAGCAGGAGCTGGAGTTACCGTCATGGACAATCCGGCCGAGAGCCTCTATCCGATGCCTGGCCTTCTTGCCGGAACCGATGACGTCTACGTAGGGCGTCTGCGCAAAGACCCTACCGTCGAGCATGGTCTTGCGATGTGGCTCGTCATGGACCAGATCCGCAAGGGCGCGGCTCTCAATGCCGTTCAGATTGCGGAGGCCCTTGTGGAGGGAAGGTAAGCCGGAAATTTCCCGCGAACTTTAGGGCTGTCCGAGGTTTGTAGATGCCCATGCGGGGCAAGAGGTTTTCGCTGCATTGCAATTCCCGCTGTTCATTGAACTAGAATGTGCCTGTCGCTGTTTGCGACGGGCACTTTTTTGGTCTCCGCATTTAGCTGCCGTTTTCGGAAGTTGAGGCTAGGAATATGAAAATCGAATTTCTCAGGGAATTCGCCAAGCTCGCCGAATGTGGCAGCTATGTTCGCGCTGCCAACGAGCTCTTCATATCTCAGTCGGCCCTCACCCGGCACATCCAGGCCTTGGAATCCGAGCTCGGTCACCCTCTCTTCATACGTTCGACCAGAAATCTCGAGCTGACCGAAGTGGGGGAGATTCTTCTTGATGGCTCTAGGAAAATCATCGCGGAATACGAGGCGACTCTCTCGAGGATAGAAGACAGTGTTTCCGGCAAGTTGGGAAGCCTATCTGTTGGGATGCTCTATTATGCCGTGGACAAGTACATGCCCCCAATCCTCAAAGTCTGCAAGGAGGAATATCCAAAACTACGGCTCTCTTTCTCTTCATATCAACCTTCCGGTCTAACTGAAGACTTGTTGTCCGGTTCGATCGACGTGGGTCTCGTCTGCTTCAAATACACGGATTACCCGCAGGTGGTCTATCTTGACTTCGCAAGGGAAGGGGCAGTTCTTGTGGTTTCCGATGACAGCGATCTTGCCAGAAGGGACACTGTCTCCATCGAGGATCTTGCAGATGTGGAGCTGGTCAAGATGGGTGGTGCATCTGGTCCTCATCTGCGGATGGAATACGAGGACGATCTTGAGAAGCTGGGGTTGTCACCCAAACCACTCCGGGGTTTTGACAATGTCGACCTCATGCCGATGTACTTGTCGGAGGGTGGATACGGAATGGTCAACCCAGAATCGATGTTGGCCATGCATTCAAATGGAATGAAGATGATTCCCATTTCCGGTGGCATTTGCTCGACGATCTCATTTGCATATCTGGCAGACAATGACAATCCAGCACTCGGACTTTTCCTCTCTGCAGTCAAGAAGGCATATAACATCTAGGGACTTTGCTGTGACCATCGGCAGCTCCAACATCTGTGAAGGCCAGAATAGCTGAATTCATTATTGCAGCCCGCGCAATAATCCAAAATTAATTGCAATCAAATTTGCCTCCTGGCGTTGGTATATTCAACTTGGTTTTACCGGGAGCTTGGGTGGAAAAGCAACATGCTGATTCTTTAAGCCCAGCTCGGATCGACAAGGAAAAGATCTTGCGAAGCTCTTCGCACCGTGCGCGTACAAGGAGGAAAAAATGAATCCATCTATTTCCGATTTCAAGTTCAAGCACAGCCCCTACATCCCCTATGACCCATCAGCACAGCCGCTGTTCGCCTCGTACACCACTCACAACGCAGTGGGAGGAGTCCAACCATTCGTTTACACCAACTGGCGCGAGGAGGAGATGTCCTGGCACGAGACCTGCTATATCCATTCTGGGCTGAACCCATTTCCCGAGATGAGGGTCAAGGGTCCTGAGGCTAAGGAGTTCATGTCGAAGAACCTCACCAACAACTTCGACGATTTCGAGATTGGGCGCATCAAGCATGCGATCATGGTGACCCCCGAGGGATTACTTAATTCCGACGGGTTGGTGCTCCACACTGCTGAAAATGAGTATGAAACCACATGTCTCAACCCCTATCTTGCGTACAGACACTCGATTCAGGATTTCGACTGCACGGTGGAAGATATGACAGGTGACGTGTTCTTCTATCAGCTGGGTGGTCCGAAGTCGA
>JBMNUL010000036.1:0-18636 GCA_050946255.1 Coriobacteriales bacterium
GGAGCTCTCCTATGGAAGCCACATGTTCCAAGACCTGATCGAGGCCGACATCGGGTATGGTGCGGTCTTGGAGAACTCGACGCGGATCGCCTACCGTCCCGAGATCGTTGAGCAGATGCACGATATCACAGACGAAGTGCTTGGAGATGTGGAAGAGGGTCTCGGGGGGATCGTCGGTGTCTACAGAAGCGATGAAAGAGACCTGTGGTTGTGGCGTGACTCCATCAAAGATGAGACGCTCTGCGGGTTCGAGAAGTAGTGCATTTTATAAGTGATGCCCGCGGAGATACCGTCTTAAGAAGCGATGCCGGGGGCGCCGGAGGTTCTAACCCGAACCCCTGGCGCTCACGATTCGGTTCTGCCCGAACCCCTGGAATTTGCCACACGTCCCAGCCCGAACCCTCGGAATTTGCCAAACGTCCCAGCCAGAACCCCTGGAATTTGCCACACGTCCCAGCCAGAATCCTCGGTATTTGCCACAGAGGAGCCACCTTTATCTTTCCGTTGAACAAAGTCTGACGATAGTGCGATAATTGACCAGACTGCGAAGGAATGGGAGCTCTCTGGTTATCCAGGTCATGCGAGCTCCCGCAAGCTGTCGTCTTTAGGTGCGGAATCGAAGAGGGCAGGCTTGAGACAGGTCTGCCGTGCTTGCCCTTCGGTCCCTTGAGAGCTTTCCCGTGGAGGTTGCTGAAAATGGCAGGTCAAGAGCGCGTTCCAGAATCCAACTGGGACAAGGCGTCGAAGTTGGCTTATGACATTCTTGACGAATGCCGCGTGCAGCTCATGCTCAAATTCAGGTTCCTGGACCTTGCTCTCTGGCATATGCCGCTTGAGCCGATCAGGACAGAGATGCACTACCCGATAGCCACAGACGGAACGAAGATCTACTACGAGCCGTTCGCCGTCGTGGCGAGGTTCGAATCTTCGTTCTCGGAAACCGTCCGAGATTTCCTGCACATGATCTTGCACTGCATCTTCCGACATCCATACGACACCTATCACAAGAGGCTAGATGCCTGGTGGCTCTCGTGCGACATCATCGCGGAGAGCGTCTCGATGGACATCTGCGGCACCAGGTTCGAGAGCCCGGACGATCCAAGGCGCAAGGAAGTCATCGGGATGTTGAAGATGAACCTCGGCATCCTCACCCCGAACAAGCTGTACAAGGAGATCGACAAGGCCATGAGGGTTCCCGAGTCCTCCGCGATAGTGGGGATGGGAAACAACATGGTCTCCGAGCTCCAGCTGCTGTTCGAGCGCGACGATCATTTCGCTTGGCCAGGATCTGCCAAGAATCAGGAAAAACAGCCTTCTGGGGACATCATGGATGTTCCGCAGCCCGGCAAGGACGGCGAGGGTGACGAGCCCTCTCCCGAGTTCGATAACCTGGCCTCCACAAGCGACGGCGAGAATCCCGACGAGGGCGAGGAACAGGGCGGGAACAACCTTGGCGAGACCGGCGAGGAATCGGAATCTTCGGAGACCGAGGAAGAAGAGCAGAACCAGGAACAACAGGAGGAGAAACCCCAGGAAGAGCCGCTCGAGGAGGGCGAGTCCAACGGCAAGGAGAGCCCCGAGGAGCAGGAATGGCACGAGATCGGCAAGCAGGTCGAAATGGACCTGCAGACATTCTCGAAGGAATGGGGCGACGAGGCCTCTAGTCTGATGACGAGCCTCCGGATCGCCAACAGGAAGGTCTTCGATTACACCGATTTTCTGCGCAGGTTCTCGGTCCTGACCGAGGACATGAAGATCAACAACGACGAGTTCGACTACATCTTCTACACCTATGGTATCGACCTTTATGGGAACATCCCGCTCGTCGAACCGCTCGAGTACATGGACACGCATCGGGTTCGCGATTTCGTGATCGCGCTCGACACCTCGGGCTCTTGCAGCGGCGAGCTCATCAAGCGTTTCGTGCAGTACACGTTCGACATCCTCATGCAATCGCAGAGTTTCGGCAACAGGGTGAACGTCCACATAGTCCAGTGCGATGCGAGAGTGCAGGCAGATACCAAGGTCACCAACATCAAGGAGATGAAGGAGTATCTCGACGGGTTCGTAGTGAGGGGATTCGGTGGAACGGATTTCCGCCCCGTGTTCGACTATGTGAACAGGCTCCGCGACGAAGGCGAACTCGAGGATCTGCAGGGGATGCTCTACTTCACCGATGGTCTGGGGTATTTCCCGGAAGCTGCGCCCGAATACGATGTGGCATTCGTCTTCTACGGCGATGGAACGCAAGAACTACCTCCGGTTCCGCCGTGGGCCATGAGTGTGCAGATCGACGAAGACGGCATCGAGGCAATGAACGTGGACATGGAGTGATAAAACCGCTGGTTTGAAATCGACGGCTCTGGCAGTCAAATGGATTTAGCGCAAGGATCCCCTGATGTGGGCGAGTTGAATTTGGAACTGGTTTGGAATTTATGTATTGGTACCAGTCTTTGGACAAGATGGTCTTGAAAGGATTTTCTCATGGACATCGCAACGGCTAAAGAGCAGATAAAGGACACGGTCGAGGCTTACCTCGCAAAGGACGACGCTGGGGTGCACAAGCTGGCCGTGTCGAGGCAAAGGCCTATATTTCTGCTGGGAGCACCTGGAATCGGCAAGACGGCGATCATGGAACAGATTGCCGGAGAACTCAACATCGGAATCGTTTCCTACTCGATGACCCACCACACCCGTCAGAGCGCCTTGGGACTTCCCAAGATCGTGCACGAGGAATTCGAGGGGTTCGAGTACGATGCCTCCGAGTACACGATGAGCGAGATCGTCTCTTCGATCTACGACTACATGAAGGCTACCGGGCTGCGCGAGGGAATCCTTTTCCTAGACGAGGTCAACTGCGTTTCAGAGACGCTCTATCCGTCCATGCTCCAGTTCCTGCAGTTCAAGACGTTCGGCCGTCATCGCATCCCAGATGATTGGGTGATCGTCTGCGCTGGAAATCCTCCCGAGTACAACAAATCGGTGCACAACTTCGATATCGTCACCCTCGACAGGCTCCGTGAGATGAGGATCGAGCCCGATTACGAAGCTTGGAAGCGCTATGCCGCCGAGAAGGGACTCCACCCTGCGGTCACGACATTCCTGGAGGCCAAGCATGATTGCTTCTACAAGGTGCAGTCCAAGCCTGGCGGGGAGAAGAGCTTCGTCACCGCAAGAGGATGGGAGGACCTTGCCGACATCATCGAGCTGTACGAGGAGATGGGAAAGAGCATCGACCGCGATCTGATCGGCCAGTTCCTTCACGACGAGGACATCGCCGACAGGTTTGCCACCTACTATGTTCTGTTCGACAAGTACCGTTCCGACTATCAGGTTATGCAGATTCTCGACGGCACTGCCGACCCGGAGATCGCCGAGAGAGCGCGAGTCGCCGAATTCGACGAGAGGGTCGCGCTGGTTGGGCTCCTTCTGGATGCGCTTGGCTCTGCCTGCGAAAAGGCAGTGGAAACCGAGAAGATCGCGCTCGACCTCAGAGACGAGCTCCGCGAGGCAAAGCAGCCGATAGTGGGCGGTGGAAATGCGCGCGAGGTCCTCGAGAAGGCCATCTCCAGGAGGAGCTCCGAGCTCAACAGGAAGATGACCTCACGCACCGCCAACGTCAAGACGATAAGGCACGACAGGAAGGTGCTCGACGCGCTCAAGAACTTTGTCGCTGAATGTGAGAAGCAGGGCAAGACCTCTGGTCCCGAGGCATTTGCGATCATCAACGACTGCTACCGCAATGTGGTCGACATGGTGGACCCGGCAATCGATTCTGCGGACAGCAAGATGACCAACGCTTTCGAATTCATGGACAAGGCAATGGGCCATGGTCGCGAATCCCTGGTGTTCCTCGCCGAGCTGACCACCAGACAGGCGACGACGCAGTTCATCGCAAGGTATGGAAACGACGCCTACTATTCCCACAACGACGAGCTCCATGTCGACTCTGCCGTCGACGAGCTCTCCAAGAGGGCAACGGACCTGGACCTCAACGCCCCAGAAGACTTCGTCCCCGGCACCAGCGCTGGGATCCGCAAGGGTCCTGACGATGGGCAGGATGCCAAGGGAAACGATGCCGGAATGGGCAAGGGCGCCACGACGATGGACGACGTGCGCGCCTACTACTCCGGCAAGCAGCACGAGTTTGGATTCGCGAGCATGAGCAGGATGAATCTGCCCCCGGACCTCAAGGGCAAGACCGTTCTGGACGTCTGCTGCAGGCGCGGCAAGGGAATCTACAAGCTGAGCGCCAGGGTTGGAGATTCTGGTCGGGTGATAGGGACGGATTGGTCCTCCGAGTACATCGACGAGGCCAGGGAGAGATCGGAGAGGGCCTGGCATGACAACGGCCTCAAGGGCAACAACATGGAATTTCATGTGGCATACCCTGAGAACCTGATCGAGGCGGGGATTGGAAACTCCACTGTCGATGTCGTGTACATCAACAACGTTGCCACGCTGCTCTGCGATTTCGACATGGCCCTTTCGGAGTTCGCGAGAGTTCTGAAACCGGGAGGCCTCCTGGTTTGCGACACGGTCGTCTCGAGTGCCCCGCGCAATGAGGAAGTGGTCGAGAAGGCAAGGGAGATCGGCAACAGCGTGCAGGCCGCGCGCACCAGCGAGGAACTCCTCGCGAGCCTCTCCGCAGCCGGATTCATCGATGCCGTCTTCACCGATGAGATCGACGTCGACCCAGCGCAGGGCTACAAGGTGGGATACAAGGTGGAGACCGTTCCGAGCGATGAGAACGTCAAGTTCACCGCGGTTTGCGTAAGTGCCGTGAAGCCCGCAAAGCCCGCCAAGTAAGGTTTGGGCGAAAGCGAAAATTTGACAATGGCCGGGTTTTTGGACCGGCCCTGGGCATGTAGGGCTTGACCGCTGGAAAAGATCTGGCAGGGGCGCTCTCTTTTGGGGATGGACCTGAGCAGGTAAAGTTTGACAATGGCCGGCTCTCCTTCGGAGGCCGGCCATCTTCATCTAATCCGAACGCTGCCTTCGGTGCCGACTGTTGGAGATCAGCCCTCCATTTTCATGGCGGCGGTCCTGATCGCTATTCCCGATCCGCCAGCTCTCAGAGACTCCTTGACCAGCTTCTCGTCGGCAGTCATTCCTCCGATTCCGAACGTCTGCATCCTGGTGACCGACATGACGTTGTGCACGAATCCCATGCCCTTGGGAATTGCCCCCGGTTCGTGCTCCGTCTCGAAAATCGGTCCCGCCAGCATGAACTTGACGCCGAGGTTCTTCGCCTCGATCGCCTGGTCCAGAGTCCTCACCGATGTGCCGATTCCCGAGAAAAGGCTCAGCGTGCTCTCGGGTGTTTCCTTTATCTCGTCGGTCGACAAATGGACCACCTCGAGGCCCAGCTTCTCGGCCAGATTCACATGTCCAACCGGGACGAACCTCACTCCGTATAGAGTGCAGGTCAGCATCGTCTGCCTTGCGAGCTTTGCGTATTCCTGTTCGTCAAGGTCCGGTTCGCAGAGGATCAGGGCTCGCGGGTGCTTGCTGCAGAGCAGGTCGATCTGCTCGTCGAACGGCTTCTCGCAAAGCTTGCGGTCGGTCACGACCACTATGTTGTCCCACATCCCATGAGACTCTGGGACCGTGTCGAACCTCTTTTCCCAATCCGGCATGTCCTGACTCCTTGTCTGCGATGCGCCGCTACGGTTCTGCCAAACGTTCATTTTTGAATCGTACACTTATTCAGCCGGAACCTTGTTGCGGATTTTCACTTATCACCGCCGCCGGGGTATGTTCACAGCCTTTCGAGATCGCGTATGTCGGCGATTGCTATGTCGATGCCCCCGACGCTTATGGATGCCGCCCCGTGCTCCGACTCCCTCAGCTCTCCACATAAGGTCACGTATTCCGTGCCGTCGTAGTATGTGACGGAGACCTCGTCCCCTTCCTCTATCAGGAACATCTTCCTGTCCAGCTCATCGGCGTGGTCGTCCAGTATGGTCGAACGCGGTATGCGCTCGGCTTCCATCTCCTTCTTCCTCAGAGCCTCGTCGAATCCTTTCAGAGGGTCGAATGGTATGAATATCTTCGCGCGCTCGGACATCGGCATCTTCGGTCTTCCGTCATCTGGACGGCACATGGGGATACGGGGCACGTCATCTTTCTCATTCGCCACTCTTGTGACCCCCTATCTGCTCGTTCCTATCACGTTGAGTTGCGTTGGGCATGAGGTCGATGCCCTTTAGAAGGGAGTTCTTCCCGAACCTGCTCTTCACAGACAAGATGGCGTCCTGTCTGATGTGCTCCCTCCGGTCCTCCTCGGCATCTGAGAAGAGGTCCAGCTGCTCGTGCCCCTCTTCTATCACGTTGCCGCAGCAGAGCATGATTCTCCGCACCAGGCGCCCATGGTCCACCTCGCGATCGAAGAACGACACAATGCAGGCCGTTATCTGCATCTGGGAATTGGTGTAGAACGGCAATCGGTGCGACCCCTTGCTTCCCCAAGTGCGTCCCTCTTCATCCTTCTCGTAGACGACCACGATGTTCACGGAGTCCGTCACCAGGTGCTTCTTGACCAAGTCGAGGCTCAGTGCCTCGGCCATCTCCTTTACGACTATCAGGGCGTCGGAGTAGCAATATCCCCTTGGGAGAACCTGCCCGTTGGACAGCGAACGGCTCTTCGACTTGTAGGCCTTTATATCGGATATCGTGACCGGCTCGATTCCCCAGGCGTGGTCTATGAGTATCTCCGCATCTACCCCGAACACCTTGTAGAGCATGTCGGTCTCCCGGTACATCGCGAGCTGCCCCATCGTCTCTATCCCAAGGGACCTCAGCCTGCGCTGGGTGCCCGGGCCTATTCTCCAGAAGTCGGTCAGGGGCTTGTGGTTCCACAGCTCGTTCCGGTATGACCTCTCGTCCAGATATCCGAGGAAATTCGGGCTGTGCTTGGCGGTTATGTCGAGGGATATCTTCGCCAGGTAGAGGTTCGTGCCGATTCCGCATGTTGCCGGGATGCCGGTCTCCGCCATCACCTCGTCGCGTACCCTCTCGGCCAGCCCACAGGCGTCCATGCCGTAGAAGTCCAGGTAGTTGGTGACGTCTATGAAAGCCTCGTCTATCGAGTAGACATGGATGTCCTCCTTCGAGAAGAACCTCAGGTAGATGGCGTAGATGTTCGCCGAGTACTCGATGTAGAGCTTCATGCGGGGGCATGCCATTATGTATTTCATTCCCTTTGGAATCTCGAAGACGCGGCATCTGTTCCGCACGCCCTTGGCCTTGAGGGAGGGGGAGACCGCGAGGCATATCGTCTTCTCGGAGCGCTCGGGGTCCGCCACCACGAGGTCTGTGGTCATCGGGTCCAACCCGCGCTCGACGCACTCGACCGACGCGTAGAAAGACTTGAGGTCTATGCAGATGTACTGTCTCTCGGACATCCCGCCCTCCAATCTAGGTGCTCGTTGCCATCGATTCCGCAAGCTCGGGCCATCAGCTCGTGCTCGGCTTTCCAGATGTGGTCTGTTCGGCGTGCCCGGCACGTCGCCATCTCACGAACATGATTGTAATGTAGGGCCGGACAAAATATCGAACAAATATTCGATATTTTTTGTGGAGAAGAAAAAAGCGCCACGACACCGATGGGGAGCCGTGGCGCTATGTGCTGCGTCCTGTGGTCCCAAGCTTGCCGATTCGGGGCTTGCCCGGTCCGGGGAAAGCCGGCTCTGCAGTCGGCAAGGCCGAGAATGTCAAGCTTGGAGTTTCACGACATTGGTTCTCGGAGCCGTGAGGTCCTAGATCTCCCAGCAGGCATCGAATGCCGTGCGGTTGGCATGCATGATGTTGCCGATCTTGCGGGCATCTCCAACGATGTAGACCTCGGGCACCAGCTCCTCGAACTCATCGACCGGGAGGGGTCGCACGCCAAACGCCTTGACAGCGTAGTCGCATTCTATCGACCTGACCTTCCAATCGCGTCCCTCGACCTTCACCGCACCGTCCTCGAATTCACGGACGATCGTGTCGCCCATGAGCTCGATGCCGTTCTGCTTCAGGAGAGCAAGGAGCATCCCTCGAGTGATGTGGGTCATGTCCTTTGCGAAGCTCTCGGCAGGGATCTGGTCCACGAGGGTGACATTTCCACCTCTCATCGCGATGTCCAGCGCCGACTCGCATCCAGACGCGCCAGCTCCGCACACCACGACTCTCTTTCCGGCGAAGTCGAACTTGCCGGTGTCCGCGTCGATGACCGAGATGACGTTCTGACGGTCGTTGCCAGGAATCGGCGGGTTTATGAGCGACCCACCGGTTGCGACCACGATCGCATCGGGGTTCTCCGCCATGACGTTTTCCGGAGTTGCCTCTGTGTTCAGCTTGACAGTGGCTCCGCATTCCATCGTCGTCTTGATGTTCCACCCCGTGTACTTGAGCAGGTCCTCCTTGAAGGTGAGCTTGTTGATGTTGTTGAGCTGCCCTCCCAGAGTGCCGGACTTCTCCATGAGCACGACATCGTGGCCCCGCCTGACCAGGGTCTGAGCCGCCTGCATCCCAGCTGGGCCTCCGCCGATCACGACGACCTTCTTCTTGGCACGGGCCTCAGGAACCTCCCAGAACCTGGAGCCCATTCCAATCTGGGGATTCACGGCACACGAGATATGGTGCCCGCCGCCCTCTGCGCAGCAGTAGCATCCGAGGCACGGGCGCACGGTCTCGGGCTTGCCGGCATAGGACTTCTTGAGAATGCAATCATCTGCGAGAAGCGCGCGTGCCATGTAGACACCATCGGCCCATCCGTTGGCGAGGATGTACTCCGCCTCGTCGACCGTGGTGATCCTACCAACCGTGGTAACCGGGATCTTGATGTCCTCGCATGCTCTCACGTGCTTCACGAGGTCGAGGTTGAGAAGGTGCGGCTGGTAGTAAGGGGGCATCGTGTAGTACTGCGCCCTCCAATCAACGATCAGGCCACCGGAGATGTTGACCATGTCGATGTAATCCTGCGCATGCTTCACGAACTCCGTTGCCTCGTCGACGTGGATTCCTCCCTCGACCCTCTCATCTCCGCTGATGCGCATGTCGATGATGAAGTCGTCTCCCACGGCCTCTCGAACGCTCTCGAGCAGCTCCAGCGGGAACCTCATGCGGTTTTCGAGAGAGCCTCCGTACACGTCGGTGCGGTGGTTCGTGAGAGGGGAGAGGAACTGGCCCAGCAGGTTTCCATGCGCGCCGTGGATGAGCACGCCGTCGAACTGGGCCCTCTTGAGTCTCGTGGCGCAATCCACGAAGTCGGCGATTATCGAGTTGATGTCGGACTGGTCCATCGCCTTGATGAACTGGTACTGCCCTGGAATCGGCATGCTCGAGGGTGCGAGTCCCCACTTGGTCCTGATGAGGTCGGGGTGGACCGCCCTGCCTGCGTGCATTATCTCGGCCTGGAGCTTCGCATCGTGTCTGTGTGCGGCTTCTGCAAGAAGGGCGAGCATGTTGAGCTTGTGGTCATCCGTCACGTCGAGCTCGGCGGGGTAGTCGGGAGCCGTGTCCCAGTTGACCGGGGTCGCACCGAGGTTCACGACCGCCGCTCCCGTCCGGGCCTGCTGCTCCACGAAGTCTATGTAGCCCTGGGTCGGCTCTCCGGTCGCAGTGGTGTAGTCGCTTACCATTGGGGAGAAGATGATACGGTTCTTTAACGTGCCGTGCTTGAGCTTGAGCTTCTTGAAGACGTGCTCGTAATCGTTGAATTTGGCCATTTCGGCTCACCTCTCCTTTAGGGTAGATCTTCAGGTCGATGATGGATGGATTTTGGCTTGGGCTGCAATGGGGCTCTTTCGCGGCTATTTGTAAACGAGTCTAGCATTTTGCGTATGGCCTGACATCAATTTGAAGACACTGCAAATGACAAGTTGAATAATGCAACCCAGTGTTTCGGTGGCTCGGCCGCTATTTTCGATAGCGCAACAGTGAACTTTGATAGAATCTAAAATGTCGCTGTTATTTCTGGATGGAATTCAAATAATCAAGATTTTATCCGGGTCCTCTTCGGACCACCGGTTTCGAACGGGGTTCACGAACTGGATTTTCGCAGGCACGACGTTTTAGCATTGGGAACGGTCAGAGTAGGTATCCCACAGGAGGAGACGACGGAACATGAGCGATAAGCAGAACAAGTATTACCCGCTTCTCGGAAGCCCCATCAAACTCGGCAACCGCACGTTCAAGAACAGGATCTTCGGCGCGCCGATGGGAGTTCCGGATGTTGCACCGGACTTCACGATGACCGATGACAACATCGCCTTCTACGATCGCAGGTCCAGTGGAGGCGCGGCATCTGTCTGCGTCAGCGAGTGCGTGATTGACATGGAGACCGGGCTTGGCCACACCAACGCGATCAACCTCTCAAACCGAAACATCCTCCCGAGCTACACCAACTGCGCCAAGGCAATCCACAAACATGACTGCATGGCCGCATTCGAGCTCTCCCATGCTGGCAAGTTCGCAAATGCACGCAACCAGGCCGAGGGGGCCAAGGAGAGGCTGCGCTTCGGGCCTTCTGCGGAGATTGCCACCGATGGCCAGCAGATCCATGAGATGACCGAGGACATGATCCTCGCCGCAATAGAGAACTACGGCAAGGCTTCCGCCATCGCAAAGGAGGCCGGATTCGACATGGCGTTCATCCATGGTGGTCATGGGTGGATCATCCAGCAGTTCATGTCTCCTGCGATGAACCGCCGTACCGACAAGTGGGGAGGCAGCCTCGAGAACCGCATGAGGTTTGCGCTGGCTGTGATCGAGTCGGTGCGCAAGGCAGTTG
Organism: Coriobacteriales bacterium; assembly: GCA_050946255.1. Lineage (GTDB taxonomy): Bacteria > Actinomycetota > Coriobacteriia > Coriobacteriales > CADBOM01 > JBMNUL01. The sequence goes on from JBMNUL010000036.1 coordinate 10,778, forward strand.
GACGCGGATTCCCAATCGAGTTCCGCATGAGCGGCGCAGAGTACATGCCTGGTGGATACGGAATCGAGGAAGCAGTCGAGATGGCCAAGATGATCGACGACCAGGGCCTCGTCGACCTGATCCACGTGAGCGCCGGCGTGCACGAGTATCCCGATGCCTTCGTCATCACCCATCCCAGCATGTTCCTAGAGCACGGCAGCAACGTGCATCTCGCCGCAGAGATCAAGAAGCACGTCAAGACCCCGGTTGCCACCGTCGGAGGCCTCAACGACCCCGACCAAATGGAGGAGATCCTGGCCTCCGGCAAGGCAGATGTGATCGAGGTCTCGCGTCAGCTCCTCGTGGATCCGTTCTTCCCGCAGAAGGCCCTCACCGGTCACAAGGATGACATCACCAAGTGCTGCAGGTGCTTCACCTGTTTCAAGGGCCAGCTGACCACCCGTGTTATCCAGTGCGCGCTGAACCCGGTGGCGGGCAAGGAAATAGAGCATATGCACGCATTCAAGCCCACGACCCCCAAGAAGGTCGCAGTCGTGGGCGGTGGCCCAGCAGGCATGGAGGCGGCCCTCACCGCCAAGAAGCGCGGCCACGACGTCATCCTGCTCGAGAAGAACTCCAGGCTCGGCGGCGAGCTCCTGCACGAGGAGTTCATCCCGTTCAAGGAGGACCTGTTCGCATATGCCACCCAGCAGGCAAAGCGCGTCGTGGATGCTGGAATCGATGTCCGCCTCAACACCGAGGTCACCCCTGAGCTCCTCGAGAGCTTGAACGTCGACGTGGCGATTCTGGCGACCGGGGCAAAGCCTGTCACTCCGCCAATCGAGGGCATCAAGGAAAGCCCCAAGGTCGTGGGACTCGAGGTCCTGCTCGAGAAGGAGCCGAAGGTGGGACAGAAGGTCGTGATCATCGGAGGCGGACTCGTGGGATGCGAGACCGCGATCTACCTCGATGGTCTGGGACGCGACGTCACCGTCGTCGAGATGATGGGGGAGTTCGCAGCGGATGCTCCCGAGATGCACCACATCGCCATCGACAAGGAGTTCAGGAAAGACCGCGTTGACCTGCATCTCAACACGATGGCGAAGAAGGTCACCGACGAGGGCCTGGTCTGCACCGACGAGAACGGAAACGAGGTCGTGTTCCCCGCGGACACGATTCTCCTCGCCGCTGGATTCAAATCCGACGATGAGACCACCAACGCGCTGCGCTATGCAGCTCCTTGGACCATGCGTGTCGGGGATGCCGTGAAGGCGCGTCAGGTGCTGCAGGCATCTGCGGAGGGACATTACGCCGCCCTCGACATCTAGTTCAGGCAACAAGTGTGTAGAGAAGCGGCCCGGCAAACGCACGGGCTCTTTTCACATTTCAAAGGTTCGTTCTAGTGAATGGAGGAAACAATGAAGAAAGAATTGGGAGCCAAGGCCGCGATTTTCCCCTGCCCGGTGCTGATAATCGCAACCTACGATGAGGATGGAAATGCCGACGCGATGAACGTTGCGTGGGGAGGCCAGTGCGGGCCCGCTCACATCGCGATCAACATCGCCGCTGCCCACAAGACCACCGACAACATCAAGGCCAAGAAGGCCTTCACCTGTTCGATTGCCGACAGGCAGCACATGGTGGTCGCAGACTACTTCGGCGTGGAGTCCGGAAAGAATGCCGACAAGGCCGCCAAGTCCGGGTTGACGTTCAGGAAGTCCGCAAATGTGGATGCACCTGTCATCGAGGAGTTCCCGCTGACAATGGAGTGCAAGGTAATCGATATCCGCGTGGAGAACGGCGAGACCAGGGTAGTTGGCGAGATCGTCAACACCATCGTCGACGACTCAATCCTAACCGACGACAAAATCGACCTCGACAAGCTCCAGCCCCTCTCGTTCGATTCCGCTTCGGCCGGATACAGGATCGTTGGAGAGAGGATTGGAAACGCCTTCAAAGATGGCGCTGTCATGAAATGATCCAACGAGGGTCTTGTGCCAACGGGGACTGTGCGAGGTTTGGAGATCGGTCCATATTGTCACCGAAAGCCTGATGCTTTCCGGCAATCTGGCGAGTTCCATACTGCCGGTCGGTCTTAGGACAATCTCTAACGAGATTTTGGGTCGAAATCCACGGTTCGACCGCAATATATGGCGTTTATGGAAATGCACGTCCAGCCGTGCCAAACCCGTTGGTTTTTCAGGGCCAGATGGTATAGTCATAGAGAATTTGCTGGAATGGCGCGGTGGGTGCAAGCGGAGGTTCCGCTGGCTTCCACCGCGCAATACTCGAAGGAAGGGAAGCATGCAGTTAACTGATCAGCAGAAATTGATTCAGAAACTCGCCAAGACCTTCGCCGAGCGCGAGCTCACGAAGGAGGTTCTGGACGAGACGGAGGCCACGGCCGTTTTCCCGAAGGAAATCCAGGACAAGATGGCCAAAGTCGGCTTCTATGGGATAAAGACTCCGCGAGAGTGGGGTGGAGCAGGTGCCGACACCGTTTCGTACGGACTGGTCATGCAGGAGATTGCATACAGGAGCGCAGTGGCGAGCATCTACGTGTCTTCTCCAAATTCCCTCTCCGGTGGACCTCTGCTCAAGAACGGCACTCCCGAGCAGAAGGAGAAGTATCTCCGTCCAATAGTCAACGGCGAGAAGATCCTTGCATTCGCCCTCACCGAGCCGGGTGCGGGTTCGGACGCTGCTGGTATGTCGACTGTAGCGGTTGAGGATGGCGACTACTACATTCTCAACGGGCGCAAGACCTTCATCACGATGGCACCCTTCGCTGACTACTCCCTGATCTTCGCCAAGACCACTCCGGAGGCGGGAACCCATGGAATCACCTGCTTCATCGTGGATATGAAGTCCGAGGGCGTCTCCTGTGGAAAGGCCGAGGACAAGATGGGCGTCATCGGCTGCGCGACCTCCGACATCATCCTCAAGGACGTTCGAGTCCCCAAGGAAGAGGTGCTGGGAAGGGTCGACCACGGCTTCGGAATCGCAATGGCCACCCTCGATGTTGGGCGTGTCGGCGTTGCCGCTCAGGCAGTTGGAGTCATGCGCCGCGCCCTCGACGAGGCCGTTGCATACGCCAAGGAGCGCAAGGAGTTCGGAAGGCCGATTTCGAAGTTCCAGGGAATCAGCTTCACGATTGCCGAGATGGCCGCAAAGACCCATGCTGCAGAGGTCATGCTCTTCGATACCTGCCAGATTATGGATACCGGAGTTCGCTGCTCCGACAAGGCTGCCATGACCAAGCTTCTCTGCACCGAGTGGTGCAACTGGGTTGTGGACCGTGCGGTCCAGATCTTCGGAGGGTACGGATACATGAAGGATTACATCGTCGAGCGACTTTACAGGGACGCGCGAGTCTTCAGCATCTACGAGGGAACATCCGAGGTGCAGAAGATCGTCATCGCCAACTCGCTTTTGCGCTAGCAGCAGGCAGGAGGAAATCTTAAATGAAAATCATTACCACCGCGAAGCGCGTCCCCGACACCACCGACGTCAAGACCGACCCGAAAACGGGCGTGCTGATTCGCACCGGAATCCCCACCATCGTCAACCCCGACGATCTCAACGCATTAGAAGAAGCGTTGGAGATCAAGGAACAGCTTGGCGATGACACCACGGTCACCACCGTCACGATGGGACGCGACGTCACGATCATCAAGGTCCACGAGCTCCTGGGAATGGGGGCAGATCATTCCGTGCTCCTTTCCGACAGGTGCTTCGGTGGAGCGGACACACTGGTCTGCTCTCGCACCCTCGCAGCTGGAATCAAGAAGATAGGGGATTTCGACCTGGTCATCACAGGGCATCAGGCAATCGATGGAGATACCGCTCAGGTTGGTCCAGAGATTGCACGCAGGCTCGGGATCCCATCCGTCACCAACGTGTGCGATATCCAGCTCAAGGACGACAAGTCGATAATCGTTACCCGCGAGCTTGATGATGGGACCGAGACCCTGGAGGTCGAGCTTCCCTGCCTGGTCACCGTCAACAAGAAATTGAACACCCCGCGCTACATGACGATCTACGAGATAGTGGATTCCTACGAGCACGAGGACGAGCAGATCTCGATATGGAACCACGAGGACATCGGGCTCGAGGAGTCGCAGTGTGGCCTCAAGGCCTCTCCAACCCAGGTGAAGAAGACATATTCTCCCGCTCCCAAGGGTGCAGGCGAGATGCTCTCTGGAACCGTGCAGGAGATGGCGGCCACCCTGGCACAGAAGCTGGCAGCCGATCGTCTCTTGAAGTAGGCAACCCACAAATGCGGCACCTGGGTTTCCGGGGAATCCTCGAACACCCGGGTTCTAAATGTGTCGCCATCGTCTAGGAGGTATTCCCAAATGGAGGATTTCAGCAACTACAGCGGGGTCATGACCTATGCGGAGCAGCGTGACGGCGAGCTTCTCGGAGTGGCCCTTGAGCTTCTGGGGGAGGGACGGCGCCTCGCGGATGAGCTTGGCGTGGAGCTCTCGACCCTTCTTATCGGGCACAATGTGGAGGGTCTTGCCCAGACCCTTATCGAGCACGGCGCCGACAGGGTCTATCTTGCCGACGACCCGGTGTTCGAGCAGTACCGCAACGATCCTTACGCAAAGGTCTTCTACGAGACGATCGAGGACTTCCTTCCCGAGATCGTGCTCGTTGGCGCCACTCACAACGGTCGAGATCTCGCTCCGAGCGTCGCGGCGATGCTCGAAACTGGGCTCACTGCCGATTGCACCGCGCTCTCGATCAACGACGACCACAACCTCGTGCAGACCCGTCCTGCCTTCGGCGGCAACCTGATGGCGGAGATTCTCACCGCAAACCACAGGCCCCAGATGGCAACCGTGCGCCCTGGGGTAATGGACAAGGCCAAGGCAGACCCAGACCACAAGGGCGAGGTCGTCAAGCTGAACGTGAACGTATCGCCGGATGAGATCCGTGCCAAGATCATCAGCCAGTCCAGGGACGTTGCGTCCAAGGTTGCCCTCACGGACGCGGATGTAATCGTGGCTGGCGGAATGGGACTTGGAAGCGCTGATGGCTTCGAACTGCTGCAGAAGCTTGCGGACGAGTTCTCCAACAGCACCATCGCCGCTTCTCGCGCATGCGTCGATGCTGGTTGGATCGACCATTCTTACCAGGTCGGCCAGACCGGAGCAACCGTCAAGCCCAACATCTATTTTGCATGCGGCATCTCCGGGATGATCCAGCACGTTTCCGGCATGAAGGAATCGAAGAGGATCGTCGCCATCAACAACAACCCAGAGGCAGACATCTTCGACATCGCCGACTATGGCATCGTGGGAGATCTCTACGAGGTGATTCCCGTGCTCATCGACGAGATCGAGAAGCAGAAGGCTGCCGCCGAGCAGTAGAGGCGCTGCGGTTTCTCGCCCTGCCTGTAACTGAATCCGCAATTAACACGCAACGGCGCCGATCTGGTTTCATCCCAGGTCGGCGCCGTTTTTTCAATGGGCAGATTGCGTGGAGTGGATTGGCCACTGCACAGGGCCGGCAAACTTTTAGGATTCGTCTCTGTCGTGTTCAGTCGGGTCGGTGGTCTGCGGAGTTGTGTCTGAAGCGTTATCGTCGTGGCTTTCCCCAGATTGCATCTCGGCGGGATTGTAGTAGTAGCTGTTGACTGGAGCCTCTGCCGGATTCGAGTATTCCCGGTCCTGCTGCAGATAGCCGTCATTATCGTATTGGCTTGACGTGGCTCTGCTCGAGGCATTTGAAGACGAATGCCACTCAGTTTTCCCAGTTCTTTCATAAGCCGTGCCGGTTCCGAATGCCCCGGGTTCTTGATGGGTTTGGTTCCAAGGTGTTTGCTGGTTGATGCTCTGATAGCTCGTCTGGTAGTTGTCCTGTCCCCCAGACTGGTAACCAGATGAATTGGCGGGCTGCTGATAGCCAGATGAATAGCCGGATTGGCTGTTGGAATAAGAGAAGGGCGTTTGGGAGTACTGGTAAGACCCGCCTTGTCCGCTGGGATTGGAAGCTTGGGAGTTCCGACCGTTACCGTAAGCCTGGCTGCTGGTCTGGTAGCTGGAATTGCCACTGCTTTGATAGCCGGGCTTATATCCCGTCTGCTGGTATCCGGTTTGCCCGGCCTGCGTGTAGTTAGGCTGCCGATATCCCGTCTGCTGGTATCCAGCCTGTCCCGTCTGCGTATAGCCAGTCTGCTGGTAACCTGGCTGGTATCCAGCCTGTCCCGTCTGCGTATAGCCAGTCTGCTGGTAACCTGGCTGATATCCAGCCTGTTGGTGTCCGGCTTGCTGGTATCCTCCCTGACCTCTCTGCGCATAGCCTCTCCATGTCGGCTGGTTGTTTCCATAGAACACGGGAGAGCGGTTAACGGATTCATTGTTGGTTCTGCTCACATAGTAGCCACCCATTGGACGTCCGCTTGGTGGGGTAATGGCCCCGTTGTTGATCATGGTGTTTCTCTTGGAGGATCTCACAATTCGGGCAATTGCCACGGCGAAGACGACGAGCGTTATCAATATTGTCAAGGCGACAATAGCATCGTTTCCTGTAGAGAGCGCGAAGTCATATGTTCCGTGAATCAGAACCGGGATGACATATGCTGCCACTGCGCTTGCCACCATCTCGCCCTTGGTGCCATCGAAGCGGTATTTGTGGGCCATTCCGAAGTAGTATCCCATTATCACCGCACAAGTGAAATGCATGGGGATCGCCGTGAATCCTCTTGACAGGGCAAGCCCCACGCTCATGTAGTTGAACACATAGAGGATGTTCTCCAAGGTGGCAAATCCCAGTCCGACTGCAACTCCGTACACGATTCCATCGAACGTGTAGTTGAAGTTCTTGTCGTTGCGGGTCGACACCAAGAAAGCGTACTTGACCGCCTCCTCGCTCATGGCGACGACGACGAAATATTCCACCAGCATGTACAAGGTGTAGTTGTTAGCCAAGGGAGCAATGAGAGCTTGCCCGATGTTCTCGAGGATTATCGCGGGTACAACAGATAACATCCCGAACAAGAACAGCTTTATGATCAGCTTGGGCGGCTCTTTCTCGATGGTGTCGTAGCGGTATGCTATGAACATGAGCAATGCTGCTGGCGCCACCGAGAGGATGAATAGGGTTACCATTTTCTCTCCGATATGCTCTCGACTTGTCTTTCATGCGATCTGGAGTGCTCGCATTTGACAAGATTATCATTTACAGACCAAGTGCCGTTATGAAGCAGGACAATTTTAATGAAACTTTACAATGAACGGGAGGTCAATGAACGGGAGGTACATCTTGCCGAAGTTCCACCATGGCAAGAATGCGGATAAGGCGGAAGCGCTCTGTTTGCAGGCTTATCGGGAGGCAGGTAGAAGATGACTTTCGTGGTCATCGCATGTGTATTGGTCGCGGTGGTTGCCGTAATCGCGGTCGCCTTGGTCCGCAGGTATAGGAGAAGACAGGAGATTTTCATCAAATTCCAGACTATGGCGGGGCCACTGCTCGTCTACACGATAAAAAACGAAGAGAACAGGCTCGTGCGGGTAATGGATGTACAAGGCGCATACGAGTCTGCCACCTATTTGGCCGACGACCTGGTCTACGAGCTCGTATTCGATTACCACAGGGCATACAACCACGTGTTCGACGCGGGTTTCCCAATCACGAGAACACTCATGTTGGGTGGAGGCGGTTATGCGTATCCCAAGTACATCGTGAGCCACTACCCGGAAATCCACGTCGACGTCGTGGAGATAGACCCGATGGTCACCTCGATTGCCCAAAGGTATTTCTTCCTCGACAGGTTGGTGGAGGAGTTCGAGACGGAGGAGACGGGACAACTCGAGTGCATCTGCGCCGATGGCAGGGACTATCTTGAGGAGTTGGCCTCGGTGAATGGTTCT
>JBMNUL010000037.1:0-18148 GCA_050946255.1 Coriobacteriales bacterium
TCCGGAGGGTCGGCGCCCGCCGCCCCGCGGGACGTTCCCGTGCGCGGCGCGAGTACCCATGCTAGCCGCCGCCCGGCCCGGTGTCAACACCCCTCCCGGGGCGCTCCGCCAGTGGACGGCGAACGGTTTTCATATCCGTTCTGGGATGGTTAATGTTGAGGAAAAAATTTAATTGTCAACGTTAACCCGTCGACTAACTGGGATAATCAGAATATCACCTTTTTGAGGAAATTCAAAACAAAATTTTGAATTTCTTTTAAATGGGTATAAGCGCACTAAATCGAACTGTGTTTCTAATGTGCCACACATTATCACTGCGTCGAAATTGGAGGTAGACATGACCAGACTTTACTACCAAGGACATTCCTCATTCAGGATTATTTCCGAAGATGACGAGGTGGCATACATAGACCCCTACATCGACAACGGGTTCGACTATCCTGCAAACCTTGTCCTCGTCACACACGAGCATTTCGATCACAACAACGTGGACATTGTCCCCAAGGCTCCCAATTGCGCAGTTGCCCGAGCCTCCGACATGCACCCCAACGGCAAGTACCTCACAAAGCAGTTCGGCTCTTTCTCGGTAACCGCTGTGCCAGCCGAGAACAAGAACCACCCCGTAGACAAATGCGTTGGATATCTGATAGAGGTAGACGGCAAGAGGCTTTACTTCGCAGGCGACACTTCTTATACGGACTATATGTCCGACGTGCTTGCCAAGACGCAAATCGATTACGCTTTCCTGCCATGCGACGGAGTCTTCAACATGGACGTCAAAGAGGCAAGCCGCTGTGCGAAAACCATAGGCGCTGCCCATACGATTCCAATTCACACCTCCCCCACCAGCTCGAAAGAAGACTGTCGTTTCGACATGGATGTAGCTAGGGCATTCGAAGCAGATGGGAAAATCATCATTCAACCGGGAGAGGAAGTCGAGCTATAGCCCACAGCTCACCAATTTCATCCACTGCTCTCCAGCTCCAGGATGTTTTCCACGAAGACAATCACGGGAACAGCATGGGCCAGCCGAGTTTATGGCATGCATTCCAGAGGCAAATAGCATTATGGCGGACCTAACAACAAATCAGGTCCGCCACATTATTTTCATCAGGCACATTATGATCGAAAAGAACCATTCGGGCTCAACGCTCTAGCCACGCGGATGCGCCCTGTTGTGAACTTCCTTCAGATGAGCAGGTGACATATGTGTGTAGATCTGCGTGGTCGACAAGCTGGAGTGCCCAAGAAGTTCCTGGACGGTACGCAAGTCAGCTCCTCCCTCCACCATGTCGGTTGCGAAAGAATGTCGCAGATCGTGTGGGGTCAGGTTCTCATCGAGACCAGCCATCTCCAAAGTCGTCTTGAACATGCGCCTTATGGCATCTGTTCCCATTGGGTTGCCCCTAGAGGAAAGGAACAGCTTCTTCGTGTAGATCCTGGCCTTCTTCAGGAAAACCGGTCTCGACTGGTTCATGTAGACCTCGATTGAATGGACGGCCATGGGGTGAATCGGGATTATCCTCTCCTTAGACCCCTTTCCGAATACCTTGATCTGCATTTCGTCAAGGTCAACATCGTTGATGTCCATGTTCGAGATTTCTGAAATTCTGGCACCAGATGCATACATCAGCTCGAGTATTGCCTGGTTCCTGATGCTCTTGGCATCATCGCCATCCCAGACGCTCAGGAGCTTGTATATATCTTCGGCTACAAGTCTTCGGGGAAGGACCTTTCCCCTCTTGGGCCCAGAGATTATAGAGAGAGGGTCACTTTCAATACCACCATCGACAACCATCCACCTGTAGAAGGTTTTTGATGCAGAGAGCTTTCGGTTGATGCTGCTCCTGGCATACCCTTCCCTGCTCAGGTAATTCATGTAGGCACGCATCTGCCTGTGTGTGAGCAAGGCCAAGTCGACATCATTTTCCGATGCCCACTGCATGAACCCCTCGAGATCGCTCTTGTAAGCATCTATCGTATGGCTCGAATAGTTGCTCTCGACCTTCAGGGAATTGAGGAACCTTTCAAGCAGCTCCTCAGAATCCGAAACCTTACCGCTCTTGATAACTTTTTTCGTGGTCATTTGACATCGCTTCCAAACCTGTGGCCGGTGCTTTTTTATGTCTAATATTATTTTTTATTTATCAATTTATTATTCTTATACCACGAAAAAAGTCTTTCACCCTTTTAAAATTCCGGAAGTTTTAGCTGTTCTCTAATAATTGGTGGGTCAGCGGCAATCACCCCAATTTCGGAGAGTCTGTTCCTATACTCGTCGATGGCCTTTCTTGCCCTGAGGGCATATGACATGTAGCGTTCCCGTTTGTTCTTGATCCTCTTTTCAAAAGGCCTGGCAATCCCATAGTTCACATGCATCGGCTGATAGTCTTGAGTTTCTGGATCGGTGGCATAGTCGACCAACGCCCCGAACATGCTGTCTCTGGGAAGAGGGGGCAACTCCTTTCCTATGATTTCGCAATACGTTGCCAGTGCAGCCAACAGTCCCGATGCCATTGCCTCGCAGTATCCTTCAGTCCCCGTTATCTGCCCGGCAAACCTCACCACCGGGCGATTCGGAATCTCGAATGTCTTTCCCAGAACATGTGGGGAGTCTATGAAAGAATTCCTGTGCATCACCCCAAATCTTGCGAATTCGGCATGTTCCAGACCTGGAATCATCCGGAAAACCCGTTCTTGTTCCGGATGCTTGAGATTGGTCTGGAAACCCACCAGGTTATAAGCACTGAGAGCCTCGTTCTCCGCTCTCAGCTGCACGACAGCCCAAGGGCGATGCCCTGTTTTCGGATTGGTAAGCCCCACGGGTTTCAGAGGACCGAATCTCAACGCGTCCTTGCCACTGCGGGCAATCTCCTCCACAGGCTGGCATGCCGAGAACAGATCCTTGCTCTCGAAGGCCTTTGGAATCACGCGTTCCGCGTTGAGCAGTTCCTCGACGAAAGCCTCGTATCCCTCTTTGTCGAAAGGCGCATTGAGATAGTCGGCCCCTCCCTTGTCATATCTTGATTGTGAGAACAGCTTGTCCATGTCGAGGGATTCTGCCTCCACGACCGGCGCGGCGGCATCGTAGAACGCAAAGAAATCAGAGCCGAGCTCACGGCGAATTTCGTCTGCAAGGCCATCGGAGGTAAGCGGGCCGGTTGCAACTATTGCGCGGCCATTGGGAATCGCGTCCACCTCGCCTTCGACGATCTTGATGTTGGGATTGGACTTCAGCTCTTCCGTGACCCTCGTGGAAAACACGTCTCTGTCCACGGCAAGCGCCTTGCCAGCGGGAACACTTGAGTCCAGAGCTATATCGATCAACCGGGACCCGAGCACAGCCAGCTCGTATTTCAGAGTCCCCGCCGCAGATGTCGGGTCAAGGCTCTTGAGCGAGTTGGAACACACCAGCTCCCCAAATCTCCCTGTGTGATGCGCGGGAGTCATCTTCCCTGGGCGCATCTCGTGCAATTCGACTTCCACTCCCCTATTTGCCAACTGCAGCGCGGCTTCCGACCCAGCCAGGCCAGCGCCCACGATTGTCACTTTCTCCAACTCCACACCAATGCCCCTCTCGATCACGGCACCTCAATTGCTCGCCAGAATCATAGCAAGCGCCACATTCTTCGCCTTGCAACATAATCCCAGGTGTTGAAAACTCCGTTGCACAAGCCAGTGTCGCACAAGCCAGTATCAAATATATTCTCGCCTCGAGCAAAGACAGACATGGAAACAGGCTCGAATGGTTCTAACGGGAAACAGTCCAGATAGCGCCCCTATTTACCACATCTTCATCGCGTTGGCCCCGAATCATCGCTTCCATTCCCGATCTGCAATGCCCTTGCGTCCACTCCAAATCTCCCATCTGGATACCTCACGACGATCCCCGCAGTTTCCAGTCTGGACAGATCTTTAACCGTATCCAACACGCTCAAACGGAGGGCATAGGCCAGCTCCTCCGTCCTCAAGGGCGATGCCAAGAGCATCCTCACCATCGATGACTGTTGTTTCGTTGCAGCCAGCGGGAGATTCACAGATACTCCGGGCTTGCCCTCCAAAGACACTGAGATTCCAGAGAATATCCTGTCCATTGCAGCTCTGAAACAATCGTCTCCAACTATGGGCGTGGCCCCTTCTTCCAGCAACTTGTTGGACCCGGCCGACTCCCTTGAGAAAATCGATCCCGGGACAACCAGGACTTCCCTCCCAAAGCCAATGGCGAAATCGGCGGTGGTGAAGGTACCGCTCGGGAGCCCCGCCTCCACTATGAGGACGGCCTTTGCCAAACCTGCGATAATCCTGTTCCTCTTCACGAATGCCCAACGCAGTGGTGGAGTACCCCAGGGCAGCTCAGAGATGATTGCCCCACCTGAATCGACTACCTTGTCGAATAGGGGCTTTCCATGCTTCGGATATGCCACGTCGGCACCCGAACCCATGACCACGACCGTCGCGCCGCCTTCCTTCAGGGCTCCTTTGTGGGATGCCTGGTCGCAACCAATTGCACCTCCAGAGATGACGCAGATACCCATCTGAGCGGCCATGGACGCAAATCTCTCCGCACAAGTCAACCCATAGGGAGTTGCCTTTCTGGCCCCCACTATCGCAAGCCCGGGGAGAAGAGCTCCTTCATTTCCGATTCCCATGATCTTCTCTGGAGGATTTTCGATTTCCCGGAGCATCTGTGGATAGCTTTCGGAGTGGATGTCCAACGTGAACTTCTTTGCCCCCTCCATTCCCTTTGCCCCGCATGCTCCTTCATGACCTTCAGATTCGGCGCTATTGTGGCACGGCGGTTTCTCCATCTCCAAAGAATCAGCCATATCCTCATCCCTCGTCCTGCATCCTGTACATCGAAGCCTCGACAACATCCTCTTCCGAAACGCTTTCGCGCTCGTCCATGTCGGCAATCGTCCTTGCAACCGCGAGAACCTTCATGATTCCGCGCCCGCTCATCATGTGCGCCCTGGCAATGCTCTCCACTACGCTGCTCGTTTGCTCTGACATGCGGCACTGCTCGATAAGCTCCGCATCTCTGCCCTTGCGATCCAAATCCCCCGGAGACCTATCTGCAGCTTTCGCCTTCCTGAAAGAGGCGAACTCCCTCGCAATGAGAACCCCCTCCCTGAGTTTCTCGGATGATGTTCCCGTTCCAGTTGCGAGAACTGTCCCCGGGGCACTGCGGCTGACCGTGACCATGATGTCGAAACGGTCGATCAACGGACCCCCGAGCTTTGATTGATATGCCATTATTGCCCCCGACGAGCAATGGCATTGCCTTTCAGGGTCACCCAGATATCCACATGGGCAGGGATTCGAAGCTCCCACTAGAAGAAAGTTCGCAGGAAATTTGTACTGCCCATCTGCTCGAGACAGGACCACCTCACGCTCTTCAATCGGCTGTCGCAGCATCTGCAGAACCCTGCTGCCGAACTCTGCCATCTCATCCAGAAAGAGAACGCCATTGTGGGCCAGGGACACCTCGCCTGGAGTTACAGGGTTTCCTCCTCCAAGAAGGCCTGCCGGAGTAGCACTGTGGTGAGGTGCGCGAAACGGCCTCTCCCCGCGCAGGATTGACTCGTACCCAACACCCGAAACTGAATGCACCAACGCACTTGATATCCTCTCTTCATCATTGAGAGGGGGCATTATAGTGGGAAGTCTTCTTGCCAGCATGGTCTTTCCAGATCCTGGTGGTCCAACCATGAGAATCCCGTGATGCCCAGCAGCTGCAATTTGCAGTGCGCGCTTTGCGACATCCTGCGATGCAACGTCGGCGAAGTCCAGTTTCTGGCCCGAGCTCTGTTGTGAGAGCCGGGGGTGTTTTCCAGCAGCCGAGACCGGAACAGACAGGGCATCCTCCCTCCTGAGGTAACCGAGACTGCTCAGCTCGTAATGCTTCCCAGGAAGAACGGCATCCAGAGTTTCGGACAATTTGCCAGTGACAAGCCTGCCGCCAAGATTCCCTACCATGGAAGCAACGGCGAACAGCCCGTTGACCTCACGTATGGATCCGTCAAGGGACAGCTCTCCAACAAAAGTCGTGTTCTCGATGATGGAGCTCTTTACCTGCCCGGTGCTCACGAGAATCCCAAGTGCTATTGGAAGATCGAACCCTGACCCCACTTTTTTCAAAGAGCTCGGTGCAAGGTTCACGATGATGTGGGCCCTGGGAACCGTGAACCCAGATGCCCTCAGCGCGGACCGCACTCTGAGCTTCGCCTCCTGGACAGTGGAGTCGGCCATCCCGACTATCGAAATTCCCGGGAGCCCCGATCCAACGCTGATCTCCACGACCACCGGGATTGACTCTATCCCCCGAATAACGGCGCTGTTGACAAAACATTGCCTGTCCAAGGCTATTCTCCCCTGCTGAACGCATTGCAATGATGCCGCAGCAAGGCCCTGCTCTCTGTGATTACCCCGATTGATATCACATCGAACCTCACAGTGATGTTCACGAATTCGGAGTCTTTGAGATATGCCATCGCAATCCTCTCGTATCGATGGCGCTTCTCAGCCGTTACCGATTCCTCTGGAAGCCCTGCGTTCTTCGCCTCACGCGTCTTGACTTCGATGAACACGAGCTCCCCGTCGTCAAGTGCCACTATGTCGGCCTCTCCGAATTGGCACCGCCAGTTCCTATCCAAGATCGTGTAACCGTTGCGTTCCAGATAGGCGCAAGCCGCATCCTCTCCTTTCCTGCCAAGGCTGATGTTGTGGCTTTCGCTTGACTCGGGGTCTTCTTGCCCGTCTTTTTCCTCCTCCGTGCACAAGGGGTTCTCTTCTGCAAGTGCAGAGCTGCCTTTGGATGCAGAGCTGTCTTTGGATGCAGAGGACCCTTCAGTCGCGGCTTTCGCTGATGCAGCAGCGTCTTCTTCACTCGACTCGCCTTTTGCAGATGCGGAGCCCCCTTCATTCACATTGCTTCCTGCAGGCGCAGAGTCTTTCCCAACCACAGCGTTCTTCCCGCTGCTTTCCTCAGTTGTTTTCTTTTCTTGACGGCGCTTGCCAGACCTTTTCTTCGCGCCCTTTTCACCTTCGACCTCTGCGGAGTCTTTTGACCCAGCATTGTCTGAGCCTATATCGGCAGATACCTCCAGCTCTGCCTCGAGGGGCAGGTAGTCATCGGGAACTTCTTTTTCAACTTCGGCTTCAGGGCAATCGATGCCTTTGCCGGTGGAATCTGCGAATACCTTTCCCGCTTTTTTCGTAGCCATACTTTCGTCCCTTCATCTTCGAGAGCTAACGATGAGCAAATGATGAACGGGACATCTGAACAGAAAACTTGAGATATCAAAATCCAATCAAAGGGGGGACTAACCAAAATATGACCAGATGCAAAACGAGGGGTTAACCGAATTGAACCCGCAGGAGAAAACGACCAGATTCAAAACCGTCTAGAAAAGATTCCCCTGGGTGACAAGAATTCCGGGGCTGTTTAAAGAATCTCCTGGATTATAAGGACTCCGGGGCCGTCTAGAAAAGAGTCCCCTGGGTGAAGGATGTGCAAAACGACGCACGGTGGAAGTCGCAGAGCCCGAGTTCTTGAATCGCCTCGATATGCTGAGGAGACCCGTATCCCTTGTTGTCGGCGAAATGATATCCGGGATACTTTTTGTCGGCGTCGATCATTATTTGATCTCTGGTGACCTTCGCCACAATAGAGGCAGCCGCTATGCAGGCGACCTTCGCGTCTCCCTTGACGATGCACCTCTCGTTGGGATGAATGTGGACGGGATTCCCGTCAATCAACACGAAATCCGGGTCGAGACCAAGGTTGTCTATCGCCTGTAGCATGGCAGTGCGGAGCGAAGCCGCCATTCCGTTGGCATCGATTTCCCTTGGGGGAATATGCGCGATACCAACAGCATGGGCCTTTTGCCTGATCTCCTCTGCCAGCTGCTCTCGCTGTTTCGGGGTCAGCTTCTTGGAATCGTTCAGGCCTTCGATTATCGGCTCGTTCGGAAGGACCACGGCCCCAACGGTCAGAGGTCCCGCAATCGAACCTCTCCCGACCTCGTCGATTCCCACGACCACCTTGTCGTCCCCAGCTTTGCGCATGATCTCGTACATGGCCTCGACACGGTCGTGTTCCTTGCGCTCCTTGTCGAGCCTGCGCCTTGCAGTTGAAATTGCCTTGATCAAGCCAGCTCTGGGGTCGTCTCCGTATTCTTCGACGATTTTCGCAAATTGCTCCTCATCGGCAACCTTCAATTGATCGACTATTTCCTTAACGTTTTTCGTATATGCCATAACGAGGACACGCTTTCGAGAAAATCACGAGGCAAGCCTTTTCTACCTGGTCTCCAAAGCCGCACTCGGCTGTTTTGGAGTCCATGCCCGGTTTCATGACCGGCAGAATGGAAATCTCAGCAAAACGCAGGGGAAACTATTCCTAAGCGTTTCGCCAAAAGAAATTTTAATCCAAAATAGGAAACGACCCGGTTCCTCGAGGAATCCGGGTCGTCTTCTACTCTTGTATGAAAAGCTTGAAAGACTAGAAGCCCTTCTCGCGCAGACGGGCGGCCTTGCCCACCTTGTCACGCAGATAGTAGAGCTTGGCGCGACGGACGCGACCATGGCGCACAACCTCGATCTTGTCGATCTTGGGAGAGTGCAGCGGGAACGTCCTCTCAACGCCGACGGAGAACGAGATCTTCCTGACGGTGAACGTCTCGCGGTTCATTCCGCCGGACATGCGAATGACATCGCCCTGGAAAATCTGAATCCTCTCGCGATTGCCCTCGGTGATCCTGTAGTGGACCTTCACGTTATCGCCAACCTGAACACGAGGGATATCCTCGCGCATCTGCTGCTTTTCGAGTGCCTGGATGTAATCCATCGTCATCAATCCTGTCCTGTGAAATCTTGCTAGGAGCTTCTTTAGAGAAGCAGTCGTTTAGTATAGACGAAACTTCTGCAAATGCACGAGAATCTCGCCAAACGTAGCTATTGGCAGCCGTCAACGCAGGTTTTGCCCATTTCAAGGCAAAATCCCAACCTGTTGATATTGACATTGACCAACAAATTTATTCGGCAGCTTCGGCTTTCCCTTAAGTCAGCTGCCGTGGGAACACTAGGCTGGGCAAACTCCAGCTGAACCGACTACCCTACTCAACGATCTCGAAGATATCCTTGAGACCCAAATCGTCGATGATGTCCGCCAGAAAATCATTTGGGTGCAAGATCCTGAGCTTGCCTCCCCTTGCGGAAAGATCGTTCTGAATCTTCTGAAGGGTATCGAAGCCCTCTTCCGAAATGTAGTCCAAGTTCGTCACATCGACATCGATGTTGATAACGCTGTCATCAAGCGTGGCTACCTCGTCCTCAAGATAGGGGCTGCTTATCGTAGAGAGATTGCCCTCGAGAACATAAGTAACGGTGTTGCCATCTGCGTTGCAGGTAATGTTCAGCTCGTCGCCCATCTCTATTTCCTTTCGTTGTCTCCTCAAACAACAGAAATCAAAGATAACACTAAGTCCGGACTGGCAACAACGCAAAATCCAAACAGTGCCGTAAAACAGCCTAATTTCGGCGCGATTAAAGTCGGAAATCATTGTTTACCGGCATATTTGGGCAGTTTTGATCATTTGCCAAATCTCCTTGCGATGAGCTTTTCACCCCGTCTGTAAAGGCCCCCGATTAAGTTCGCATCGGGCACTTCTACCAGTCCCCCGCACCATGAGCATTCTTTATCGCAAGGAAGTCACACCAAACAAGATTATTGGTAAGATACATCTTGTGCATTCGGGAAACCATGCGGAGATTCTACAAACGTCATTTTGCCTGATATACCGGGCACCACGGAGGTCTAGAGATGATCAGACACATAGAGATGACAAAGCTCAACGAGATTGTCGACGGCAAGAACAGGGCAGAGCAGATGAAAGAGCTCACCGTGATGCTCGAGGACATGATCTCGAAGCTCTCCGGCGTGGAAGGTCACAAGATCTTTGCCGAGGAGCCTTCGCTCGACCCGTTGGCCGCAGACATCATGTACTACATCGACTTCACCGATAGAGATGCCCTTCAGGAATTCGATCTCGACATGGACCACATCGCGACCGCGATGAAGTTCGCCGAGCATGCGGAAACCATCCTGGCCTACGATTACGAGCTGTAGATTCTGGATCCGGCCTCGCTCCTGCCTCACCATCTAGATCCCACCAGGACCCTCTAACTTCTGGTTCCGGTCTCGCTTCTGCCTCGCCAGCAAGCCGGTCTAGCCCCGCCAATTCCTCGGAATGAACAGTTCCTCGAACTTGGAAATCGCGTACCTGTCGGTCATGCCCGCGATGTAGTCCACCACGGCAACGACGTCATCGCCCTTGGAAATGTCAGCGTATTCGCTGGGCACCTCGTCCATGTGAGACAAATAGTATTCGAACAGGAGCTTGATCATCACCTCGGCCTTGGGCCCCTCTTCCTTGGCGGCCGACTTCGTGTAGACATTCTCGAAGAGAAAGCTCCTGAGCTCGTTCATCGCATCGTATACATCGGGCTCCATAGAGATCTCATCTCGGCCGTCAGATGCGCTGACCATTGCATGCACCATCGAGGTGATCCTCTGTGAATGTGAGTTTCCAACCACCTTGGTGCACGATTTCGGAAGGTCGGATTCCCTGATGATCCCCGCACGGATAGAGTCGTCTATGTCGTGGTTGACATATGCGATGCGGTCGGCAGTGGCAACGATCTGCCCCTCTAGTGTATGGGCCTTGCCGCTCCCCGTGTGGTTGAGGATCCCGTCGCGAACCTCTTCCGTGAGATTGAGCCCCTTGCCGTTCTTCTCAATCAGGTCGACAACCCTCAGAGATTGCTCGTTGTGGTTGAACGTGTGATGCAGATTTTCCGGATGGCTGCAGTTGTACTCTGCGATGACATCTCGAAGGGCGGTCTCCCCAGTGTGTCCAAACGGGGTATGGCCGAGGTCGTGCCCGAGCGCAATTGCCTCTGTGAGATCCTCGTTGAGCCTGAGCGCCCTGGCAATCGTGCGCGATATCTGCTGCACCTCGAGCGTGTGGGTGAGCCTCGTGCGATAGTGATCGCCCTGCGCCCCAATGAAAACCTGGGTCTTGTGGGAAAGCCTTCTGAAGGACTTGCAGTGGAGGATCCTGTCGCGATCGCGCTGGAAGGCGGTCCGCAGCTCATCCTCGGGCTCTGGGCGCATGCGTCCCCTAGACTCTGCGGACTTGGCGGCGTTGGGTCCCAAGACCTCGAACTCCCGCCTTTCCAATGCGAGCCGGTCTATCATCTTTCGCCGTCTCCCAATGACACTGCAGCTGTCTTCGCCGCAGCAGCTTTCTCGGCCATCGCCTTCTTGCGGTCCGAGAGCTTTACCGGAGTCGGAATATCTTCTGGCGAGAGCGCTTCGTTGAAGAACACGTCGTACCAGATAAGGAACACGTATACCGTCCAGATCTTTCGGCTGTTGTCGGCCTTTCCATCGCGGTGGTCGTCGAGCAATCTCACCAGCTCCTCCGTGCGGAAGAACTTCCTTGCAGTCTCTCCCTCAAAAAGCAACCGCACCCTGTTGTAGTACTCGTCCTGCTTGAGCCAGACGCGCATCGGGACGGGGAACCCGAGTTTCTTCTTGCCCGCAACTTTCTCGGGAAGCACCTCGTTTGCAGCCGTGCGGAGAGCATATTTCGTGGTGAACCCGTTGAGCCTGTGCTCTAAGGGAAGCGTGCGCGAAAGGGAGAACACCTTCATGTCGAGGAAGGGAACCCTGCTCTCGAGCGAGTGGGCCATCGACATCTTGTCGGCCTTCAGGAGAATGTCCCCGGGAAGCCAGAAGTTGTCGTCGATGTACTGCATCTGTGCGACCGGGTCCTTGTCGGAAACCTGACTGTAGTGTGGCTTCGTGATGTCCTGCGGGGTCGTGCTGTTCGACACCTTCTTGAGGATCCTGTTGCGCTCCTTCACGGAGAAGATGTTCGCGTTTCCAATGAAGCGCTCAGAGAGGTCTTTCGCTCCTCGGTTCAGGAAGCTCTTGCCCCTCCAATGACCGGGAATCGCGTTGGCGATGCCGGCCAATCCCTTGCGCAAAGACTTCGGCATCTTCTGATATCCCTCGAGGGACAGCGGCTCATGGTAGATGTTGTAGCCTCCGAAGAACTCGTCGGCGCCCTCCCCGGAGAGGACGACCTTCACATCCTCTGCGACCATTTTGTCCAGGAAGAAGAGGGCGACGGCAGATGGGTCTGCCAGGGGCTCGTCCATGTAGTACATGACCAAGGGGATGGAATCCCAGTAATCTGTTGGAGAGATGATTCGATGGGTGTTGGATTTTCCAAGCTCCTTGGCGGTATCCATCGCATAGCTTATCTCGTTGTACTTGTTGTCGGCGGTCTCGAACCCTACGGTGTAGGTCTTGTCCCCCGGATAGAGCGCTGCAATGTAGCTGGAGTCGATTCCGCTCGACAGCAGCGACCCAACCTCCACGTCAGCGATCATGTGTGCCTGCACGGACTCGTGCATCGTCTGCTTGATCTCCTCCACCGTCTCCTCGAAAGTCCTGCCGCTCTCGGGAGTGGGCAGCGGATTGAAATACCGCGTGATCGTGAGCTTGCCGTTCTCGTAGACCATGTAGCGGCCGGGTTCGAGCCTGTAAATCCCCTTGAACATGGTCTCGGGCAGCACGGAGTACTGGAAGCTCAGGTACTCGTCAAGAGCCGCCTCGTTGAATTCCTTGTGATACAGCGGGTGCTTCAATATCGCCTTGATCTCGCTGGCATAGATGATCCCGCCATCGACCTCTGCATAGTAGAATGGCTTGATTCCGAAGAAGTCGCGCGCCCCGAACAGCCTCTTGTTCACATCATCCCAGATCACGAAGGCGAACATTCCGCGGAGATGGTGAACCATGTCGTAGCCGTATTCCTCGTAAGCGTGCACGAGAACCTCGGTGTCGGAGTTGTTCGAGAAAACATGCCCCTTCGAGATGAGGTCCTCGCGGACCTCCTTGTAGTTGTAGATCTCGCCGTTGAATGTGACCACGACGTCGTGGTTCTCGTTGAACATCGGCTGGGAACCATGGTCGAGGTCGATGATCGACAGGCGACGGAACCCCAGGGCGGCATCTCCACTGAAATAAGAGCCCTCATCGTCGGGACCTCGATGGGCGATGGACTTCATCATGTTCTCCAGGACGTTTTCCGCATCGGGGGTCTTGGCGACAAAACCAACTATTCCGCACATATAAAACCAACTCTCTCCGCCGGGCATCCTAACCGGCAAATTTCTCACCGGCCGTTCCGCCGGCAATAGGTGCGCCGTCTTTGGGGGGATTCCCCACGTTCGGTGCGCGACTGCATTTCAGCTTCGATAGCACGAGAGGGCGGCCAGGTGGTCGCCCTCTCGAAGAATATCAGCACGAGCTTGGCATCTTGCCGTCAACCATGCCCCAATCCGTCTAACTTGCAGCAGTTTAACGGTTGTCGGAGGTCTCATGCTTGTCGGCAAGAGCTGCCTGAGCAGCTGCCAGACGTGCAAGAGGCACGCGGAACGGCGAGCAGGAAACGTAGTCCAGCCCGATCTTGTGGAACTTCTTCACAGAATCCGGATCTCCGCCATGCTCTCCGCAGACACCGCACACGAGTTTGGGGTTCGCCTTGCGACCGAGCTTGCAGCCCATGTCGACCAGCTTGCAAACACCATCATCGACGGTTTCGAACGGATTGGCTGGGAGAATCTTCTTGGAGAGGTAACGGGGGATGAACTTCGCCTCGACGTCGTCACGCGAGAACCCGAAGGTCGTCTGGGTGAGGTCGTTGGTGCCGAAGCTGAAGAAGTCGGCATGCTTGCCGATCTCGTCGGCGGTCACAGCAGCACGCGGAAGCTCGATCATGGTCCCCACGGGGATGTCGAGCTCAACGCCATACTCATCTGCAACCTGCTTGACGACTTCCTCGATCTGCTCGCGGAGCATTGCGAGCTCGGTGTCGACGCAAACCAGCGGAATCATGATCTCGGGCTGGGGGTTGAGCCCCTTCTTCTTGAGCTCAGCAGCGGCAGTGGCGATTGCCTTGGTCTGCATGACCGGGAGCTCCGGGTACATGATGGCAAGACGGCAACCACGGAGTCCGAGCATCGGGTTGGCCTCGATCATCGAGTCGATACGTGCGAGAAGCTTGCGCTTGTTCTCGATTTCGGCCTTGTCGCCGCCAGTGCACTCCATCCTGGTGATCTCGACCTCGAGTGCACGTGGATCGTCGAGGAACTCATGCAGCGGCGGGTCGAGCAGACGGACGATGACGGGCAGGCCATCCATCGCCTCGAACATCCCGAGGAAGTCGCCGGTCTGAGCTTCCAGCAGGTCGGAAAGCGCCTTCTCCTTTACTGCGGGATCATCGGTGAGGATGAACGACTGGATGATCTTCTTGCGGTCGCCGAGGAACATGTGCTCGGTGCGGTCGAGGCCGATTCCCTCTGCACCGAACTCGCGGGAGAGCTTGGCGTCTGCCGGGTTGTCGGCGTTGGCGCGAACTCCGAGGACGCGGAACTCGTCAGCCCAGGAGAGAATCTTGTCGAGGTCCTCGGAAAGTTCGGCATCTACCAGCGGAACCTCGCCTAGAACGACAATACCGGTGGTACCGTCGATCGAGATCACGTCGCCCTCGTTGATCACGATGTCGGTTCCCGAAACCTCTGCCCTCTTGTTCTCGGCATCGATCTTGAGAACGTCGACGCCGCAGACGCAAGGGGCACCCATGCCACGGGCGATGACCGCAGCATGCGAGGTCTTTCCACCGTGGCTCGTGAGGATTCCCTCGGCGGCGACCATTCCGTGGAGGTCGTCAGGCGTGGTCTCCCAACGAACCAGCACCGTCTTCCTTCCCTCATTGGCAGCCTTCACGGCGTCCTCAGCGGAGAACACGGCCTCTCCAACCGCAGCACCGGGGCTGGCGTTGAGGCCGGTTGCCAAGATGTCGTACTTGGCGTTCTTGTCGAACTGTGGATGCAGCAGCTGGTCGAGCTGAGATGGGTCGATGCGGAGCACTGCCTCCTCGCGGGTGATCAGCCCCTCCTCGACCATGGAGATCGCGATCTTGATTGCAGCGGCAGCGGTGCGTTTGCCCACGCGGGTCTGCAGCATCCAGAGCTTGCCCTGCTCGATCGTGAACTCGATGTCGCACATGTCGCGGTAATGGTTCTCGAGAATCTTGAAAACCTCCTCGAGCTCGCGTCCGGCCTCCTGCAGGCCCTCGACGTTCTTGAGCTCGGAGATTGGGGAGGTGTTGCGGATTCCGGCCACGACGTCCTCGCCCTGTGCATTGACCAGATAATCGCCATAGAACTCGTTCTCACCGGTAGCAGGGTTGCGGGTGAATGCAACGCCGGTTGCCGAGGTGTCTCCCTTGTTGCCGAACACCATGGACTGCACGTTGACTGCGGTTCCAAGGTCGTCCGGAATCTTGTTGATGCGCCTGTAAATGCAGGCACGCTCGTTCATCCAGCTGCCGAAGACAGCGCGGATTGCGAGGTTGAGCTGAAGGTCCGGATCCTGCGGGAACTCGACCTTTCCATTGACCACGAGCTCCGGATGCTCGTCGGCGCTGACGTTCTCGGAGAAGATCTTCTTGAACTCTTCCACCAGTCCCTTGAGATCCTCGGCGGTGAGCTCGTTGTCGCCCTTGACACCACGGGTGATCTTGACGGCGTTGATCGCATTCTCGAACAGGTCGCCGTCGACTCCCATGACGACGTTGGAGAACATCTGGATGAAGCGGCGGTAGGAATCCCATGCGAAGCGCGGATTGTCGGTCTGGTTGATGAGGCCGATCACAGACTTGTCGTTCAATCCAAGGTTGAGGACCGTGTCCATCATTCCAGGCATCGAGAACGGGGCTCCGGATCGGACAGAGACGAGCAGCGGGTCGTCGGCGTCGCCGAGCTTCTTGCCCATGCGTGTCTCAAGATCGTGACGGTACTCCTCGATCTGATCCCAGACCCCCTCTGGGAACTCGTTTCCTCCCCTGTAGTAGTCCATGCAGGTCTGACAGGAGATCGTGAATCCTGGAGGAACAGGGAGGCCGATTTGCGCCATCTCTGCCAAGTTGGCGCCCTTTCCGCCGAGGATGTCCCTCATGTCCTTGTTACCCTCTGTTACATTCTTGCCTTCTGCATCTTTGCCAAATGCAAACAGGCGCTGATTGTTCTCGGACAACTTTCGTCTCCTTCGCTCGAATCCATCCCTGAAAAAGTCCGCATTGCCGACAATGCGGACACTTGTTCTATTGAGCAGAACAATCAAATATTAAACCAATTGACGGCTAGCATCGCAAATTCGACAAGTGACTCTATGCTCTTTGGCCTGCTAGCGGCGGCTAAAGCGATAAAATTTCATATAAGAGCCATAGTTCGAATAGTGGTAGTTCGAATAGTGCACGAATAGCGCGAGGACCTTTTTCATAAATGTGAGCCGCGCACCGATTCTTGAGCTTGGGAAAGCAAAGCCCGAGATTCGGAGATGCGGTTCAAAAATCGAGAGGTTCCTCTTGAAAATGATGGAAACGGCTGCAGGGCTATTTCTGTCAAGGCCTGCTGCCTCCGCTTATTTCTTGTCGAGGCCCGCAGACATCGGTCTTTTTTTCCGAAACCCGCTGCCATCGCCTATTTCTTGTCTAGGCTTGCTGTCTCCACCTATTTTTGAGGCCCGCTGCCTCCGCCTATTTCTTGTCGAGGCCTGCTGCCAGCGCATTCTCGTAGTAGCGGATTATCTCCTGGGCCGTCTCCTCGATTGCCCGGTTGTCTGTGTGGACCACAATGCACCCGAGCTTCCGCATGAAGGCTCTCGCCTCCTGAAGGTCGCGGATGATGTAGTCCTCATCTGCATAGTTCTTGGCGATGCGGGCAGCAGCGGGGCCAAGCCTCTTCTGCCTGATATCGTAGAGAACCTCTGGGCTCGACATGAGCCCGAATATCCTCCAGACATCGACGTCGTAGATTTGCTTTGGGGGATCAACTCCGGGAGCCAGCGGCAAATTCGCCACCTTGTAGCCCCGAGAGGCGAGATACATCGACAGCGGCGTCTTCGAGGTGCGCGAGACGCCGATCAACACGATATCGGCATCCTTGTACTCCTCGGGGAGCCTGCCGTCGTCGTGGTCAACCGCGTAATCCATTGCCTCGATGCGCTTGAAATATGCCTCGTCGAGCCTGTGGTTGATTCCCGCCCGAAGATTGGGAGACTTCCCCGTTGCCCTGGCAATTGCCGAAACGGCAGGTCCGAGCAGGTCCACTTCGGATACCCCGCGGCTCTCGACATATGCAGAGACAGAGCGGGCGATATCGGGGTCTGCAATCGTGAAGAACACGACCTCGTTCTCGCTTTCGTTCAACCTGGATTCGAGGAAATCCACAGTCTGGTCTACGGAAGAAATCTTGGAAAGACGTTCTATCTTCGTCTTCTCGCCAGTGAATTGGCTCATCGCAGCGGAAACCAGAGCAGAAGCAGTGTCTCCGAGAGAATCGGAGATGATGTAGATGGAGAGCTCGTTCGAGTTCTTGGACGTCTCATCTTCATCAAAATCGTAGTTTTCCATGAAAACTCCAAACTTTATGCGTGGTTTGGGGGTTGACAACCATTCCCCGAGACACATTTTTTGTAGCTTAAAAGCTTTTTCAGTATAATGCTGAACCTGCACCGTTCTTTTAGACACAATTGCTTTTCTGCCTACTTCGACGGTGTGCGTCTGATGCTTTCATCCTCCAGTACCAGATGCGTATCTATTCCCTAGAGACAGGATGTTTAATGGTTTGCTCTCTACGCAAGTCGATTGCGTCAATGGCGGTTTGTGCTGTTCTCGTGGTAAGCACCACGTTTGCAACTGCCCCTACCGCCAGCGCTGAGGAATCTGTGGAAGACCTTACTGCAGCCGTGGAGACCACAGCAAAAGAATATGACGAAGCCTCTGCAAAGGTTGATGAGCTCAACCAGAAAATCGCCGATAACGAGAAGAAAATCGACGAACTCGAGGCCAAGATCGACGAACAAGAAGAAGCCAGCAGCGATGCATTGCGCTCCTTATATAAATATCAGCGCTCCGCGCCTTCATTGATTAACTTGGTGTTCTCTTCTGAAGACGTGTCCAGCCTTTTCGGAACACTCGATTACCTCAACAGGTGCGAGCAGAACAAC
>JBMNUL010000038.1:0-18016 GCA_050946255.1 Coriobacteriales bacterium
GTGTCCTTCTGCTCCACTCACAAGGAGCTGCTGGAAGACCTTGCGAAGCTTGGGATTACGATAGACCCATCCACTGCAAGGGACGCTCCCCCATCCGAGGACACGAGCGTGTTCATGGTCCCGGAGGAATCGGAATCGCAGACAGAAGGCGACCTTTCCCAACGCTATGCAAGGCGCAGGCGTCAGGGAGCTGAAAGGGAAATGAAGTAGGAAATGTGGACTTGTCAAGCATGTGGCTCAATCAGCCAAGATGACAATGCAACGGCTTGCCCAGTTTGCGGGATGCCACATGACGTTGGCAGCGCATCGGCCGACTACGCGGTTGCGGAAAACGACCCAATCGATTCTGTTGCCGAAACCACGATCGACACCGCGATTGCGGAGGACGTCCCAACCGCCGCCGAAGCCGT
Organism: Coriobacteriales bacterium; assembly: GCA_050946255.1. Classification (GTDB taxonomy): domain Bacteria; phylum Actinomycetota; class Coriobacteriia; order Coriobacteriales; family CADBOM01; genus JBMNUL01. The sequence goes on from JBMNUL010000038.1 coordinate 411, forward strand.
CGCGACCAATGTGGATGCCAACTCAGCAGATGCCTCAAGCTCCTCCGAAACCGTCGAGCAAGCCGTCGACAATGCAAACATTCCAGCCCTCGTGCTCACAGATATCGCCAGCAATAGGGAGATATGCGTCGAAACTCCGAGGTGCATCCTCGGCCGTGAGGGAGACATCGCAAACGACATCTTCACCCCGGAAGTCTCCCGACAGCACATGCAGTTGGACTTCTCGAACGGAATTTGGAAGGCAACTCATCTGGGGTCTAATCCCAGCGTGCTGTTCGAGGGAAACACAAGGATTCCCCTCCCCCGCGGCATCGCTGTCCCAATTCAAGACGGGGACATGATCTTGATGGCGAATCAGCGCTTCACGATAAAGATCGAGGTTCCGCAGCAGCCAACCACGGCCAAAACCTCGGATGCGTCTACCGCATCAGGCACTACAGGCGGGCAGGACGTTCAGAACTTGGACGCCTCCCCCGACCCGAACTTGGTAGAAGGCTGGTTCATAACATGCCGCAAATGCGGGAAGGTGTTCCAAGTGGCGGACGGTGGGTCACGCATCGGGCAATGCCCGGACTGCATTGACATCATGGACAAGATGGACATCGCCACGGTCTCTGCGGTGCACGGATTCAAACGTAAGGGCGAGTTCGAAGATGTACGTTGACAGGATTCTATTTCCCATAAGCTCCTTGGGTCCGGGCGACCGTGTGGCGCTCTGGGTCAGCGGATGCTCCAAACATTGCAAGGGATGTGCTAATCCCGAACTTTGGGACCAGCACGACTTTCAGCAAGTAAGCCTTGCCAATTGCCAGGAGATGCTGCTCGGGCTGCACTCGGACCGGGACGCACATCGACTGACCTTGACCGGCGGAGATCCCCTTGAGCAAGCAGGAGAACTGCTGCAGCTACTTGAGGCTATCCGCCCTGCATATGACGACGTCCTCCTCTACACTGGGTTCACCCTAGATGAGGTGAAAACCGCACTTTCGGAAGAACAATGGCAGAGCCTGCATAGCTCCGTGGACGTTCTGATCGACGGTCCTTATATCAACGACCTTAACGATGGGTGCGCGTTGCGGGGATCTTCAAACCAGCATATCTATTATCTGAACCCCGCCGTGGAGATGGAATATCGCGACTATCTCGCATTGGGCAGGTCCGTGCAGAACATCGTCTACGACGGGAAGGCCATCTCAGTAGGGATACATGATATGGAAGTGATTCTATGACGATCAAGACTCCCAAATGGCAAAACGAGCTCATGAATTTCAAGGGGATAAAGAGCCTCTTGGTTTTAGAGGGAAACATCAACGACATCTACCCTGCAGTGCTGCCGAGTGCCCAAAACACCTCAACTCAGGACAATACGAACCAAGCGAGCGGAGCCAATGCTCCCGGCACACAGGGCGGCCCCTCCGAGCCCCAGCAGAACGTCACGTTCTTGAACTGCGGCAACTTGCTGAGATACTGCTTCGAGGACAGCTACAAGCTCGTCTACTACAATCCCATCGATCGCTTCGCAAATATGAACAACGACAGCCAGACGAGCGCGCTCCTCACCGCCACCGACAAGGTCATCTCCGACATGGAGAAGAACGGGTCGAGCCAGAATGCGGACTCCTCGAGGGGAAGGATGCGCCAGCAGGGACAGCAAGGACCCTCCGACCTCGAACGCGACATGCTGCGCATCAGGACGATGCTCACGCACCGGATCGTGCCAGATGGCAAGGGAAAGCAAAACCAAGCAGTTGACCAGAGCGCTGCTCAAGATCCCAGTCAAAATGCTGGAAGCTCCCAGGACCTCAGCCAAGACGCCAGCGCCGCTCAACCTACCAGCCAGAACACCGGCACCGTCGGCACCGCACCTGGCGCGGAAAGCTCCCAGGAAAAGCCACTTGCGATTGTGATAGACATGGCATCCAGGATGCTCGTCTCCCCCGACATGCTCGAAAGGGAGAACGTCCGCGTTTTCTCCAACTTGCAGATTGCGGCCCGCGACGCAATACGTCCCGACGGCAACAACATCAACACGATGATATTCCTGGTCAACAACCTGAGGGATTTGCCGGAGTGGTTCGTCTCGTCAAACGCCGACCTCCGCTCCATCGTGATTCCAAAGCCCGACCGGGACACCAGGAAAGCCTACATCGAGCTGGGGTTCCCCAACCTCTCCGACACGCCAGATGAGCCAGGCGAGAAGAGCAAGATGGAGAGCTTCATCGACAAGACCGACGGAATGTGCCTCAAGGAACTCGACGAGATCCGGCGCATGTACGCGAGAGGCGATGCGGCAACTGGCGACCAAGATTCGTCTTCAAATCAAGATGATGCAGGCGACCCGAGCGCGCTAGTGGATATATACAAGTACGGTCTGCAGGAGAACATGTGGGCCACGATGCGCGAGAAGCTCGAGAACGACCCTGTTGGCATCATCAAACGCAGGGTGAAGGGGCAGGACCAGGCCGTGAACAAGGTAGTGCAGGTGCTCAAGCGCTCTGCCATCGGGTTGAGCGGCGCCACCCATTCCTCTTCCGCCAAGCCAAAAGGCGTGCTGTTCCTCAGCGGTCCCACCGGAACTGGAAAGACCGAGATCGTGAAAGCCGTGACCGAACTGCTCTTCGGAGATGAGCGCAGCATGCTCAGGTTCGACATGTCCGAGTACCAGAGCGAGAACTCCGACCAGAAGCTCTTCGGAGCTCCCCCTGGATACGTTGGTTACAACGAGGGCGGGCAGCTCACCAACGCCGTGCGCGCCAACCCGTTCTCTGTGATACTCTTCGACGAGATCGAGAAGGCCCACCCGAGCATCATGGACAAGTTCCTGCAGATCCTCGAGGACGGCCGCATGACAGACGGCCAGGGCAACACAGTGTACTTCTCCGAGAGCATAATCTTCTTCACCTCAAACATCGGGTTCACTGAGGAGCGATATGACCCATCTGGCAGGCATGTCACAGACCATGTGACGCTCATCCCGCCTGACCTCCCATATGATGAGATATGCAAGAAGGTCCAGGAAGCGATGAACCGCAACTTCAAGCCGGAGTTCCTAGGGCGAATCGGAAACAACATCGTGGTTTTCGATTACATCAACGACGAAACCGCTCGTGCCATTACCGCAGCTCGTGTGGAGCAGGTCAACAAGATCGTCCGTCGCCAGCTGGATGTGGAAGTTGAGGAATCCGAGGAGGTAATGGAGTTCCTCGTGAAGAAGGCTACCGAAGGTCCGGTCAAGGAGAAAGGCGGCCGTGGAATTGGAAATCTCGTCGAGTCGGACTACCTCAACGTGCTGTCTGATTTCGTGTTCGACAGTCAATGCCCGGCTGGAAGCAGGGTGGTTCCGATCATCAAAGACGACAAGGTTTCCTTTGAGATGAGAGGATAGCGCGATGATAAGAGGATGCGCTATTACAAGCAGGGGCATCAAGACCGTCAACGACGACAAGGTGCTGATTGGCAACACGGTCCTGAGCGGTGGAATCGTCAGCATCCGTGGGAATCTCCCCTTGGTCGCCGCGGTTTTCGACGGCGTGTCCCAGGGATACCGGGGGGCGGAGGCATCCAACATTGCCACATCCATCTTCCTGGAGAACCTTGAGAGGATAACTCGAAGCAACCTTGACGGCAATGCAAGGTCCCAAGAGATGAAATCTGTGTTCGACGACATTCAGCACACGCTCCTCGCCTATCAACAGCAGCTTCGTTTGAGGGATTATGTGGCCACCACTGCAAGCGGGATCATAGTGGACAAGGATTGGGGAATTTCTGGCTTCAACTCAGGTGATTCCCGCGTGTACCGATTCCGCAACGGGAATCTCTTCCAGATGAGCAGCGACGACACGCTCTCCCGGCAGCTCGAGAAGGCGGGGATGGGCGATGTGCACATAGAGATGTCGGGGCTCAACTCCCACACGATCACGAAGGCACTGGGAGTCCCAGCTTCAGAAGAGGGACCGGTTACGGTCGAGGACTACGGGAAGATGATAGACGGGGACATCTTCCTAGGATGCTCGGACGGACTCTCGGGATTCGTCGACAACGACTTCATCACTGCCGAGCTTGCGGGAACCGACGACTTGAAGAAATCCTGCAGGAAGCTCTTCCGAGCTGCACTCGACAACGGCTCAAACGACAACATCTCGCTTTTTATCGTGCAGCGCGTGGATACCGACGGCGAGGTCGCAGGCCCTCAGGCTGCATCGGCCGCCAATGGCCAAGGAAGCTCAGCTCCCAACGGAAACGCAGGCCAGCAGGCCTCAACGACAGCAAGTGGGCAAGTCGGCTCGGCTCCCAGCCCAATTGCAGGCCCACAACCCGCACCGACCGCCAGTGGGCAAACCGCACCAGCTGTAAATGCAGACCCGCAAGTCTCCCCTGGCACCTCAGCAGGCGACGCTCCAAGTCCAAACTCGCAAACCGCTTCAGATCCCGACGCTGGAGGACGCAATGGCTGACGAGACGCACCCGATCTCAAATGCCACTGCCCCAATGAACACGGGGGTGGCAACTGGGGTCTCCCCTCTCCTAGAACCTGTCACACTGACCTTCACCGGCGCCATCAGCGGAAAGGCCTACTCGGTCAACATCGCCGAGGAGCTCGGACGCGGTGGCGAGGCAGTCATCGTGCGCGCGACAGACGGAGATGGGAAACAGTACGCCGCCAGAATCTACAACAAATACACCTACCTAGAGCAGAAGAACCACGAGGACGTCCTCAGGGTGATAAATGCACTGACGGTGAATCCCCCGGGTTGGTTCCACAAGACACACCTCATGCCGCTCTATGACTTCGGGACAATCCGGGCTACGATTGCCGGCACCTCAGATACCGACGACTTCAACATAGCGATAGTACCTGAGTGCAAATGCCTTGGAAACAGTGTCGTTGACACCGAGGTGGTCAAGTCCAAGATCATCCCCGAGATTGCCCATGCCATCAAGTCGTTACATGAGAACAAGATAGTGCACCGCGACATCAAGCCCTCCAACATATTCGAGTTCGAGGGAGAGCTTGTGCTGGGCGACTTCGGAATCTCCACGATGTTCCAGGGGAACCAAACCGCGAAGGGCACCACCACAAACAGGGGAACTATCGGCTACACACACCCCGACAACCGCGTTGACTATTCGGACGACTGGTACGCCTTCGGCTACACGATCTGGACGATGTACAACGGAAACGTCCATCCGCTTCAGCACTATATCGATTCGGGGACGATCTACGAGACCTACACCACCAAGCGCGTCGTGGAATTCGAGCCCAAAGACGAGTCGGACAAGACCCTGGGCGACCTCATATACGACCTCACCCAGATAGTGGGCAAGGAGGACGAAGAGTACTACCACGATGTGCAGAGCTGGTTGGAGAACCCGCAGTCATTCAGGTACGAGGGCATCTCGACGGGTGATTCGCAGCGCACCCCAACGGGCTACCAGTTCAACGGCGAGCACTACACCGACAATTTCGCCCTCGCCCAAGCCCTCTCCAAAGATTGGGAAGGCGCCTCGAAGTGCCTCTACAGCGGCGACCTCATCGACTATTTCGGGAGCATCGGAGAAAACGACCTCTCGACAGACCTGCGCACTATCGTGCGAGATGACGCCGGCGTCAACGAGGATTTCGGAATCTCCAAGGCGATTTTCCTGATCTCGGGAGACGGGCACTTGCTGCAATGGAGCGGGTTGGACATCTCCTTCGAGATATTGGTGGAGAAGTTCAACACCACGCCCGTCGAGGACCTTGGAATGTACGACAAGGTTTTTTCCAGCGGAATTCTCTCATGGGCGCTCCGCAATATGAAAGACCCCAAGACAACCGGAATCATCGAAACCGTGGAGTTCGTCGAGCTGGTCTCAGACGAACATCCCAGGCTGGCAAGGGGGCTTTTCCAACACCTCTTCGCAAGTGGAGGTGTCTCGAAATACGCTGGTTTCCAGTCTGCGGAGGAGCTAACCCAGCAAATCTTGCAGAATCCATTCAGTTTCTATCAGATGTTGGATTCAAAAGATGCAACGGAAGACGTCTATTCGGCCTTCTCGCCGTTCCTCGCGAAGAACGGGAAATTGGAAAGCGTTGCGACCGCCGCCGAGGCCGAGTCGAAGAACACCCTGGAGAGCGCGACGCACATGCTCGTGTTCCTCGACAACGTGGGCGATGGGTCTCCAGCCGCGAGATGGTTCATGCTCAACTTCGGGCCCGTTGCGCCATGGTATTGGGTCGTTTGCAATATTGATTCATACAAGGCAAGCCATTCCAGGAATGCCGGCTCGCTGATAAAGGAAATCGCGAACACGGCGGTACCCAATGAGACTGTTTCGGTCGCCTCGATGGTCAGCAAGGGCGAGGAGCTGCGTCTCAAGGTCGACAAACTGGTGAACTTGATGGACCGCTCCCCTCTCACGTGTATTTACGGGGTCAACTTCGGCTCAAAAGTAGTGGCCCAAAACGACGATGCGCTTTTCTGCGGTTTTTTCTACGATTTGGTTGTGACTAGGGGATTCGCGCGTTGGATCCTCAATTCCTCGGGAGTTTCAGAAGATGCCTGGGACCAGGTCTCGCTTCTGTCCTTGTCCGATGCCTCCGATCGAATCGACGAGGACATTACGCGCTGCACGGAGGTCTTCGAAAAATTCGGCGGAACAGATGGGGGCGAGAAGAATTACCACAAGAGGATTTTCCATATCGTCATCGACATATGCGCCATAGCTGTCACCGTGATTCTCTTCATGTTCGCCTTCGATGGGTTAAATGGGCTGATCACCACGTTCTTCGAAACTTTCGGAGTCGATTCGGGGACTACAACATTCACAATCCTGACCATTTTCGCGATAATGGCGTACTTCATCTTCAGCATCGCCGTCGATGCAGCGGGAATCCATTCGACTAAGGGGTTCAGGCAATCGCTGAGAAAGGCGGGCAATGCCCTGGATTCGCTCAAGCACGACAAGGATACGTTCTGCAGCGGGACTCATCCATATTGCAATGCGTTAAGAGACCCCGGCAGCGTTCACGGAGTTCCAAATATCGAAGCCGACATGGACTCCCTGGAGCTCGAGCAGGACAATTTCGACAAGCTCTACAAGAACAAGTGGGTCAAGGCCTTTTGGTATATCACATTCCTGATTACATCCCTTTATTTCACGATGGCCGTGACCGTGGGGATTATGCTTCAGTACGTGGATTACGACGTCTATGTCCCATCCATCATTGAGGTAACAGGAATAATCGATTGGGCCGTGTTCCTGATATTGCAGCATTTCTTCGACATGCCAATACTGAGGTCTTTCGACAACAAGTTCTCATCAACATTCTGGCTCGCCCTTCTCTTCTACGAGCTGGTCGTTCTCGCCGTGCTGCTGTTCTTGGGTTTTCTCCTTTCAAATTATCTTGCTGAATTGCTCTTCTTTGGATTCATAATCGGATTCTTTGTGCCGGTATTCACTAGGCGGAGGGACTGAGAGACGCCTGCGGATTGGATGGGCAACTGGCCCGACATCGGCTGAACAATCTAATGGGAAGTGAGGCTCTACTCGTAAAGAATCTCGCTTGCAAGTCAAATGCTGAATGCTATTCGGCTTCTTGAGGATCCTCAGAAGTGGACTCGGGTGTTGTCTCCTGGGACTCTGATGTCTGGGAATCTTGCGTCTTAGATTCTGGATCTGGCTCTGCAGCTTGCGCAGCAGGCCCAGGCTGAGATTCCGGTGCTTGAGGTGTCATCGCCTGAGACGCTGGAACCTGAGACGCCGGAGGATACTGCCCCGGAGCCGGCACCTGTGCGCCCGGAACCTTCTGCGGAGGCGTATACGGAGCTGAAGCCGGTGCCTGAGCGGGAGGCACTTGGGATGCGGGAATCTGGTTCGCCGGAACCTTCGTCCACTTCGGTGGAACGTCAATGGGCTGGAGCTGCTCCACAGGAATTCCCGTGACTTCTGCCCTGTAGCAAGTGGTTCCCCCATAAAGCGCAACGCGGCTTCCATGGAACTGCGCCAATTCGGTGTTCCCCATGAGGAGGGCAACCCGGTACTGATAGTAGTTCCGGCGCACCTCCAGGGAGTTCACTTTGCGGAAAACGGAGAACTTGGATATCCCTTCGTACAGCGCGCCGTAGTTCCCGTCATTGTAGAGCCTCACCAACATCGGGTATTGAAGCACCTGGTTGATGCGGTAGGCATTCCTTTGCTTGATGTCGCTGGAGGCCTGCACGAAGATGTCGTAATCCCGATGGAACGAGGCCCAGTCTTTACGGGAGATGTCCACCTCGATTCCAATCGACGCGGCGGTGTATGCTCCAAAAGGGCTCTGGAACCTCTGATCGCATATCCAACGAACCCGCTCAGCATCGTCGATCCTGCCCGAATAGATCTCTGCGATTCCCACGTTGAAGAGGCATGTCAGGCAATACTTCTCTTTTCTCCAGAAATACTTGATCATCCAGGCGAAATTAGTGATGGCGCCGATTGTGTCGCAGTGGTCGTTCAGAATCTTGTTGGAGTTCTTGGCGAGCTGCACGTTCAGGATGGGGGTCAAGAAGACGATGACCAGAAGAAGGATGGAGAATATCGTGATGTCGATTATCGAGAAGATTAACAGGAAGTAGAACAGGAAGAGCAAAGCGAAAGGGCCCCAGCGCAGGAGCAGAAATTTCACACGGTAGGCCTTGGCCTTTCTCACCGCATATGGACGGTCGGGGATGTCGATCATCGCGCACAGCTCTTCGAAGATCGTTTTCCTGGACGTGCTTCCACCATTCTGCGTCGTCATGTGCTCTGCCTTCCTCTGCCATGATGCATTGCCTCTTGCAGCAATCTGCCTCACAACCTGTCAAGAGACACGATAAGGCTTTCGGTGGAAATAGATAATGCCCCGAACGTTAACATTTTCCTAAAGTTTCATTTTTGATAATTTCATAGCGAAAATTTTGCATAAATAGGAAATAGATTTCGCCATCAGGAGACGCTCTGCACATCACGGACACACCGCCTCCACAATGTTAGAGTAGCCTTTCGCATGGAGCGGTCTAACGGGGGTACGTGGGGTGCGGCCAACCGTGTTTTCCGACATCCAAGATGCAACTCGACGATAGGATGGAAATGGAAGGTCAGAGAGCCATCTTCGCAGTTTGCGGAATCGCGTTGCTTGCAATCGCGGCATTCGGCATCTACATGGGCGTGGATTCATATTTGGAGGACTTACGGCTCCAATCAACGCCAGGGACCAGCGGCTCGGACCATCTGGGGTCTGCCGTCGGTTTCATGCTGGCAATCTACTACACCCCGCTCGCCATTCCAGGCATCGGAGCGATAGTTGCGGCATTCAAGGTAACCAGGACCCGCATCACGGTGAACACGGTCTTCCTGGTGCTCCTATGGATATTCTGGTTCCCCCTCGCGGTGGTTACCATTGTGCAGGGAACGGCTTCGTATTGGAGTCATGGGATGACCAGTCCCATCATGGGAATCGAGGCCTTCATCATAATAATCATTCCCCTGCTGACCTACTGCATAGTGTCCTGCAACAAGGAGCTGAAGAGACAGCGCGAAGAGCAGCGGTGCGGTCAGCCCCAATCATGAGGCAATAGCTAGACACGCCGACACGTAACAAGCCGTGACGTACGGTATTGACCATCCGCGTAGGACTTCCGTACTGTAGGCCTTGTAGTCTTCGATCGACTTCTTCCTAACGGTGAGGCGCTCAGGCTGAATGTATTTCATGGTGTAGAGAGAGTCAAAGCCGACCAAGGAGAATTCCGAAGATCCAAGCATCCAAATGTACGTCGCTCCCCCTCCTGCCGACGTTCTCCGATGCCTATGATTTCTCGACGCCGTCGCATGTCTTATCAAGCTTACCTATGGGAAAAATGGCATCAATTCCAGATTTACCTATGGAAAAAACGGAGGAGAACCTCCGCTCGAAGAGCCTGCGCGCTTTCGTCGACAAGTACGGCCTGGACAGGGGCTTGCGTCTCTCGCTCAGCGGATACAGGGAACAGGCTGGTGGTAAACGTGCCCCTTTACGCGATCGGGTCTTTTCCTCAGAGGGTGTGACAGGGGAACTACAAACAAAAAATCGAAATAAATCTCTTTTTAATTTTGAGTTATTATATAAGTCAAAATTAATTGAGGGGCGCAAATGGGCACTTACCAGAAGGCGATTTGGATGAGCGAGGGGCTAGGCCGCACCAGACGGGAGCGGCAGAGTGGCGCATACCACTACTATCTCCCCACCAAGCTATCGGACTTGAAAGTGGCTCTCGATCCCGACGTCGTTGGCGACATCGGCCGTGCAGAACAAGCAGTCGCGAATCTCAGCTCGCAGGTAAAATCGCTTGGCAACACCAAGGGCCTCGCACGATTGCTGCTCCGCGCGGAGGCCGTGTCGTCATCTTACATCGAGGGTTTGGAAGTGGGCACGAGGAGACTGCTCCGTGCCGAAATGCATGCCGGTGGGAAAGCAGACTTCCCATACGACGAGACCGCGGTAGAGATAATGGGCAACGTCCACGCCATGGAAGATGCGCTAGAGGAAGCCGAGTCGGAGAAATGCGTCACACGCGAAACGTTTCTCAAAATTCACAGGACCTTATGCAAAGGCACGAGAATCGAGAAGCTCGGCGGAATCGTGCGGGATAGGCAGAACTGGGTAGGCGGCAACTCGTATAACCCCCTCGATGCCGAGTACATCCCCCCTGCTCCGGAGCATATCGATGCGCTGCTGGACGACCTGGCAGTTTACTGCAACGACACCGTCGTGTCTCCGGTGCTGCAAGCTGCGATCGCACATGCCCAGTTCGAGAGCATCCACCCGTTCATCGACGGGAACGGCCGAACTGGACGCGCCCTTATTCACCTGATCCTCCGCCGACGTGGCCTTGCCCCGAATCTCGTCCCTCCCGTGTCCCTGGTCATGGCCACTCGCTCGAAAGACTACGTGCGGGGCCTCACAGCTTTCAGGTCGGATGACTCAGATGAATTCGAGAAGACACAAGAGGGGCTAAACGAATGGGTGTCCTTCTTCGCCGGCTCTTGCGCTGAGGCCTGCGAGGAGGCACTGGACTTCGAGAGGAGCACCGCAGAGCTACAGGGCAAATGGAGGGTTACTTTGGGGAAAGTGCGGGCGAATTCCGCTCTCGACTTGCTTTTGGGAGAGATGACCGGCATGCCGGTCTTCACAATCGACACGGCAAGCAAGGCTATCGGCAGGTCGTTCAGCTCCACTTCAGATGCCATCGAACGCTGCGTCGAGAAGGGAATAGTCAAGCAAATTGGGAACAACAGGCGATACCGTTCATTCGAGGCCCCCGAGGTGATTGACGAGTTCAACATCTTCGAGCGGCGCTTGGCAAGCCCTGCGGGCGACACCCGTGCCGCCAAGCCGGCGCGACCAGTGCCTGACAACCTCAAGAAGAACCGGGGGAAACGCTAGGTGGGATGAACCCGATAGAGAGGACAATCACCTGACGGGGGAAGGCGTGCGCACGGCCTTCCAGATCACGAGGCACAGCAGCACGAGGGCGACGACCCCGCAAATCGGGAATATCGGCTGCCAATAGGCTTGTAGCAGCTGCCCGAGCGAGGCTATTGCCAGCGCCAGGCCGCAGATGGGAATCAGAACGCTCTTTATCAGTTTTCCCATTATGCCTCTGATTCAGTATGACATTGGGGGAACCTTAGGGTCCTCCTTCTCATTCAACCCAGATTGGAGGGTTGAGTTTCATGGGACGGATCGGAGCTATTCAAGGGAACTATCCCTATCACATGATTTTTGCGAGTTAGTTTCAAATTTTTGCGAGCTAGTATAAAATAATTTGCGAGCTAGCTTTAATATTTTGCGAGATAGGATTTGAATAATGGCTTATAAACGCCAAATTGTCAATACAATCGAAACCAGAATTAACGAACCTAGGAGATTCATCCAAATAGTAACAGGACCTCGCCAGACTGGAAAGACGACAGCCGTCTCTCAAGCCATCTCAAGCTTCAAGCATCCTTGCCACAACGTTGCCGCCGTGCACAATGAGTCGGATGCCGACTGGCTGCGCGCGCAATGGTATCAAGCCCGCAACCTCATCACGCAAAGCAGCCCCACGGCCCTTCTCGTGATCGACGAGGTTCAATACGTTCCGAATTGGTCGGCTATCGTGAAGTCGCTGTGGGATGAGGACTCGCTAGCCGGTATCGACCTGCGCGTCCTTCTGACAGGATCGTCCGCCACTCTCTTGCACGAGGGGCTTTCAGAATCCTTGATGGGACGTTTCGAGATAATAAAATCTCCTCACTGGTATTTCCAAGAGTGCCGCGAAGCTTTCGGATGCACGCTGGACGAGTACCTGTATTTCGGAGCATACCCAGGTGCCCTGTCCCTCCGCGACAACGAACGTCGCTGGCTGAGCTATGTCAACTCATCGATAATCAACCCAAGCATCGACATCGACGTGCGACTCCTCGGCGAGGTTCGCAAACCCGAGCTAATGCGCCGCCTTTTCGAAATAGGCGCTCCGTATTCCTCGCAGGAGATCTCCTACCGCAAGATACTCGGTCAACTCGACGACAGCGGCAACACTTCCACTGTCGCACGCTATCTAGAGCTGCTCTCACAGGCAGGCCTGATGAGCGGGTTGCAAAAATACGACCAAAAGATGCTTCGGGAAAAGGCGAGCTCGCCGAGGCTGATGGTCCACAACACCGCGCTGATGACCGCAACGTTCGGGCGGAGGCGCAAGCAGTTGTTGACAGACCCTGCGCTGCACGGGAGGTTGGTCGAGTCCGCCGTTGGGGCGTATCTGATCAACCGCGCATTTGAAGAGGGCTTCTCCGTATACTGGTGGCGAGATGGAAACGATGAGGTCGATTTCGTCATTGCCGTCGATGAAGACGTGACCGCGATAGAGGTGAAGAGCGGGAGGGTGAAGAGAACCGACGGAATGACCCGCTTCGTGCTCGAGAATCCCAAAGCCCGCGAGCTGGTCATAGGAGCTGTGGACTACCCATTGGAGAATTTCCTTCTGGGAGAGGTGGATCTCTTCCGCTAGCAAGGATGTGGCAGGATGTGTCAGGCCTTCGGGAAGACGATGACGTGCACTCCGTCGCCATCGCCCTTTCCCAACGAGGCCCGGATGCTCTTCAGGATCCCGATGATGTAGCAGACGTTTCCCTCGGAGTCCTTGATGCCCATATTGACGGCTCGCCGTATTCCAAGTTCGCCGTATCCCCAGGGTCCTGCGCATGAGAACGCTAAAACAGGAAAGGCAATCTCCTTACTCCAGGAACTGGAGCCCGGTGTCGTTTTCGAACTGAGTTGCCTGATCAGGTTCCAGATACAAGATTATCAGCTCCTGATAGCCATCGCTCAGGAAGTACAGCTGCTTCCCATTGCCGTTCTTCTTGATGATGTCGTTGAGCTGCGTGGCTACGTCGGTGTCAAACCAGTCGTTGTACATTTCCGCGTTCAGCGTATACGTCTTGCCATTCCATGAGAAGGAGACGCTTCTCGACCCCGTTCCGTTTTCCCAATCGACGTCGTCGGTGTTTTCACTGACATCGGTGAAGGAGAGTTCCTCTCTGTTCAGAGCGGATACGCCGGAAAGGAAGTCCATGTACATCTCGTTCAAGTCATACATCTCCGTGTCGAATGCATACACGCCGTTTTCCGAGGGTGTCCAAGTCGTGCCGGAGGAATCGTAGTCGTAAGTTCCCGTTCCCAGCTCTATCAGGAGGTCTATCCCCCTGTTCAGCCTTGCATCCTCTGGAGTCTCATCGTAATACTGCTCCAATTTCTCAAGCATGTCCGACGTCGCTCCACTGATACCGTATTTCTCGAAGATGTCCGCATATTCCTGGTAGCTGATCGAAGCCGCCTTTTGTTCCTGCAACTTGCTCTGGTCGCTGGCGCAGGCAAAAAGGAAAACCATGCTGAAGAGCAACAGAACCAGAACGATCGCCAGCACAAGCTTGAATCTCGAGCCGGCAGTCCCGGCCTGTCCCCACTTCATCACTTGAGCATCCCCCCGGTGGGTATGGTAGTTAGAAATTCGATAAAAGTCTATCTTGGTTGGTAAACAAGGAAGCATTGCATGACTTTTTCTGAAAAGCCGCGGTGAAGTTTCTGTGAAACAAACATTCAGCAACGACTATCAATGCCTATAATTGCTACAAACGCGATACGGGAGCATGTATTTGTGCCAGTCGGTTCACTCGGTCGAGGTATCTGGCCTAAGTACCCAATCGATGCGCTCCCCGACATACCCGAGCCACACACCGGCTGCAATTCGAATGCACCACCGGCATCAAAGAGAACGGGAGGTCCTTCGATAATGAAGATGAATGTAATCAGGGAATACGTCCATCTCGCCAAATCGAAGAACTTCACCCGCACTGCAGAGGAGCTTTACATCGCGCAGTCTGCGCTCAGCCGTCATATCGCCGGGCTGGAGAGCGAGCTCGGAGTCAAGCTCATCAATCGCGACCACAACCACTTCAGCCTCACACCAGCAGGCCAGACCACGCTCGAGGAATTCCAGAAAATCCTCGTAACCTATCAGGACCTGCTCGACAAGCTCTCAGAGCAGGACAAGGAGACGGAAGGTACACTCAACTTGGGATTCCTCTACTACGACCGCGACTTCTACGTGTCGACAATCTGCAAGCGTTTCCACGAGATGAGCCCAAAGGTTCAGGTGCTGCTTCATTCCGGACAACCGCAACAGCTCGATGAGCCGCTGTTCTCAGGGGAATACGACGCCATCTTCTATTATGGAACGGACAAAACCGGGAGGACCGACATCCAGACCTTTCCCTTCCTCAAAATCCCATACTATATTATTTGCAACGTCGACCACAGGTTCGCCACGATGGACGCCATCTCCCCCTCCGACTTCGTAGGCGAGACGCTGTTGATTCCCGGACAGCCTCTCTCACTGCAAGGGCCGAACGATGCCATCGAGAGCATCTTTGGGGAAATCGGGGAACAGGCTTGTTATACCATCCCAATCAAAAACTTCGACGAGGTCCCCTTGATGATGGCGGAGACTGATGCAATCTACCTTTCTCCCATGGCCAACCCAAAGGCCTACGGCCCTGATACTGTCTCACGGGATTTCATGCCTGAAAAGTACTCATGCAACGTGAGCCTGGTATGGATGAAAGGCAATGAGAACCCGACCATCCCGCTCCTCTGCAAGGCGATTCGAAGCTGTTTCCCGTAAGTCGTACCGGAGACGTTACAAACGAGCTGGCAATCTCGAGCTGCTGCCAGCTACCTCCAGCAAACATCCATCCTCAAGTCAAACCTCCGCCGAGACTCCACTTACATTTCGCCACACATTACTAGCGTGGGAAACGGCGTAATCCACTTTTGGCATAAGCCCGACGAAAACGGTATTTCACAACGCCCCCATGCACTTCATAGAATGTGCCTGTGAGAAGGTCGAGCGCTGGAGGCATAAGGCGCAAAACGCTCCAAGTAGGCAGCGCAAAGCAATGTGGGAACGCTCCAACCCCGAATGTGCGATGCGCCGCAATACCGAAGAGCTCGGCACACAAAATCAAGCATTTACAAAACGGGACCCAAGAAGAAGGGAGCAAAAAATGAATGAAAGCTACGAAAGCAACAAGGAAATCCACACTGCGAAAACTAAGATCCTAGATGTAGAGCCAGAATATCCCGACGTACATCAGATCGCCAACATCTTCGGCAAGCACATCACCTGGGAGGCCGACGGATGGAAGGAAATCGGCGAGAGCTACTTCAAGGCGAGCTATATCCACGCAGGCCTTTCCGGCGCGGAAGAGACCTTCAGCGGTCCCGACGCCGAGAAGCTCCTCTCCGACTCCAGCATCAATGATTGCTCCAAGTGGACCGAGCACAAGGGAAAGCACCTGGTCTCCCTCACCCCCGACGGCTACGTTGCCAACCACGCGCTCTTCTACAAGGACTCCCCCACCCAGTTTCGAACCACTGCAGGCTGTTCTGTGCCATACCTAGTGGGTATGCAGTCCGGCAAGTACAACGTGAAGTACGACACACATCAGATCTTCATTTTCCAGCTCTCCGGTCCAGCGTCGTTGACCATCGTCGAGAAGGCCTCCCAGACCAACCTGCATGACGTCAAGTTCCTGCAAATCGTCCCACTCAAGATGCCCGGAATCGACGCCGACCTCGAGTTCATCCGCATCGGAATGAGCGGCACGCTGTCCTACGAGGTGCACGGCCCAGCGGAGGTCGGCCCCCAAGTCTATGACAAGCTCTACCAGATCGGCAAGCCAATGGGACTGAAGCGCATGGGCTGGAAGGACTACACGATCAACCACACCTTCGGCGGCAACCCTCAGATGACAGTGAACTTCGAGTCCTCGCTATACCAGGACCCGGAGTTCGTGAAAGCCGCGCCGTTCCTCCCCGAGTACACAGGCAGCGTCGACCCCGACGACATCCGGGCCCGTTTCCGCACACCAGTGGAATGCCGTTGGGACTTCATGGCCAAGTTCAACCACGAGTTCGTCGGACGCGAGGCACTCGAGAAGGAGATGGCAAATCCCAAGCGCCTCGTGGTCTCCCTCGAGCTAAATCCCGATGACATCGCCGACGTGATCCGGTCGCAGTTCACGGACGATCCCTACAAGTACATCGACTTCCCCTGCGCTCAGCAGCAGCCGGCAGGTGGGCATCAGGATTGGGTCACCGATAAGGACGGTAACACAATCGGAATCTCGGCCAACCCGACATATTCGTCTCATTACAAGGTTATGATCTCCCACGCTGTGATTGATGTGGACCAAATCGAAGAGGGCAAAGAGGTTATCATCAAGTGGGGAGACTTCGGCGGCAAGATCAAGGACATCCGCGCCAAGATTGCACCGTTCCCATACATCCATGGAGTTGGCGACAACCGCGACTTTGATACCTCGACAATCCCCTCGGGCGTCGACAAATAACTCCCCCCAGGCGTCGACAAATAGCTTGGACAGTGGAAGGTGTGGCAGGATAATCTCCTGTCACACCTTTCATGTCAGTACTCGGTGTATTTCGTTTAGTTGCTATTGACTTATCAACAGGGGTGTTTCTCGGTATCTAATTCAAATTTTTTCAGATAGAATCTGAGAAGTCGAGCCTTGGCCAGCTCCGCGTAATGATTCGTTGAAGGAATTGTTGGCGAGCCTGCTGAGGACCGTTGGGAAATCCGGCGGCGAAGCAAGAATAAGGGTCAGTTTATAAGCCAGATGTAGAGCCTGACATTTTATCAGGGAAAGATTCCAGCTCTTCCGACGATACCTGCGAATATTCCTTCCTTTCCATTAAGCCGTGAGCCCCATACTGATGCGCCGGAGTTTTTACATCCCCCGCCTGTGAGCCTTTGTACCCAGACCGATCTGCCGAGGCCCCGACGTCCTTTTGCTCCGCAGGATAGCTTCCTGCGGAAACCCCGGGTGGCAGGATCCCAGATGGAAGCGAAAGAGCCTTAGGCAGCTTCTTGCCGCATTTTCCGCATAAAGAGCAGAACTGTCCACAGCTGCTGGGCATACCCTCATCTTTCCTTTCTCTTCTCTTCTCCCCATCGCGGTCGATTGCAATCGAGTGTTCTTCACCAAAGACGCCGAGCTGGCGAACGCTG
>JBMNUL010000039.1:0-17993 GCA_050946255.1 Coriobacteriales bacterium
GGCTGTTCTCATCTCGTCGAGGGCGAAGGTGAATTAGGGGTCGGTACCCAGCATCTTCGCCGAACTTGCAAACACTTAAACAGCAACCGCAAAAAACAACAGGTACGCGAGTGGGCAGTAAATCAAGTGGTCATTCAAGTAGAAAGGTGGGCTGGCGGACCGGTGGAGAATCCGCCGCATCAGCCCGGTCGTGTCTGGTAGAACTCGCTCCCTGCCGGGGGCGAAATGAAGGTAGGAGAAAATATGTACGAAGAACTGAAAACGGCAGTCGTAGATGGGGACGAAGAAAGAGCCGAGCAGGAGTTGAACTCGGTCCTCGGTGGCGATGCAGATCCAGTGGACATTGTGATGAACACGCTCATCCCCTCAATGAACGAGGTGGCCGACCTCTGGCAGAGCGGGGATTACTTCATGTCGGATGTGATCCTATCCGCCAATGCCTTCAGCAAGTGCATGGACATTATCACCCCAGTGCTGGAGAAATCCGACTACAAGCCATACGGCAAATTCATGATTGGAGTGGTAGAGGGTGACATGCACGACCTGGGGAAGAACATCGTAGCCGCAATGCTCCGCGCGAACGGCTTCGAGGTCATCGACTTGGGCGTGAACGTGCCGACCGAGAAGTTCGTGGAAGCCGTGAGGGAAAAGAAGCCCGATATCCTCGGGATTGGCGCGTACATGTCCACGACCATGGGCCTTCTAAAGGAGGTAATCGACGCGGTCGAGGCCGCTGGGCTGCGAGAGGGCATGAAGATAACCGTCGGCGGAGTCTGCGTAACTGAAAGCGCAGCAGAGGCAGCAGGTGCCGACGCCTATGGCGGTGACGCAATGCATACGGTGGAGCTCGCCAAGAAATACTTGGGGGTGGAAGAATGAAGAATCTGAGAGAGTGCATAGCCGACGTGATGGGTCCCGTGGCGAGTGGAGAGAGACTGTTCTTCCCACTTGGCGGAATAGGAGAAAACGTCCAGCGCCTGGCTGGGATAAAGAGCGAGCTGTTCTATAACGACGTGGATGTCAACACAGAGCTGGCTTGCCTCGGCGCACAGTACTACGAGACATACCCATCCTTCTCTTGGGATATTTACAATTTCGAAGCGAGGGCGCTCGGGCAACCCGTTACGGTTTCAGAGTTGGGCCTTCCCGACATCGACTACAGCCATCCGATCATTAAATCCGAGGACGACCTGGACAAGATCAAGTGGCCCACGGAAGATCCGCTGGACGCTGGACGCTACCCGCTTTTCCTCTCACAGATCGATGTCGCCAACAGGTATTTCGACTTCAAATTGCAGCTGTTCCCCGTAGCTAGCTCCTTCACCCTGGCGTGCGAGCTGGTGGGTTTCCCGGCGTTCATGCGCATGGTAAAGAAACAACCCGATCTCGCGCACGAGATCATGAGGAGAATTGTGGACAACATCCACATTCCCCTCGTGAAGTCAGTCTCGAAAAGATGGCCCGGGATCATGTTCAAGTTCAGCGACGCATGGGAAATGATTCCCAACATCTCACCGAAGTTTCAGGAAGAGTTCGTCTGGAAATACTACGACAGGTTCCTAGAGGGGGCCAAAGGGTGCGACTGTGTCATCAGCTGGTACATGACGTACGGGGAGGGGTCTATGCCCAACCCCGAGGAGTATTTGAAGGCGAAAAGCAAGTATAGCCTGGGAATATCGAACGTCAACACAGAGGGATGTCCTCCCGAGCTCTACCATAAAGTGGCTATCGAGACCGGCCTGCCACTGACAGTGTACATCCCGGCGCCATTGATTCTCGACGGCCCGCCGGATAAGATCGTCGAATTCACGAGGGAGATGGCCAGGACGCAGCGCATCGGGGTCAATAACTTTAACTGGCTCGCGGTCTGCCCGGCGACGGCGTCTCCTCAGAACATCAAAGCCGTACAGGCTGCCGGGGACGCTTTCGGCGTGCTGCCATGCCCGAAGACCGAGGCTGACTTCGACAAGATCGATGTCAAGATCCCCGAAGTGAAGGAGACCTTCGGTGAGTTCTGCAGGCGCATGGCCAAGGAGAACCCCGATGGATATACGTTCAAGTGGCTTGACGACGCAAGATTCGTCGACGAGTAATCGGATAGAGACAACGGTTCGCATGAATCGGCAGGTGCGTGGGGATTCCGGCGGGTGCACCGGGATCCCCAGCGGAATTGTGGGACCCGGCGGGGAAGCAGCGGTTCTTGGCTGTGGAGCCGGTCCCAGCGGGATAGAATCCGCCGGACTAGTTACCGCGAACGCCACTGCCGCACTGCAAACTGAAGAGAGGATTGGACGGTATCGTTAATGGTGACATTTGAGAAAGAGCAGTCTTCATTCAATATCGCGGGCGTGAAGATAGGAGGCCAGCCAGGCAAGCTGCCAACGGTAATGTGTGGCAGCCTCTTCTACGACAGGCACAAGATAGTCAAAGACGCGCGGACGGGGGACTTCGACAAGGCTGCCACCAAGTCCCTCCTCGAAGACGAGAGACAGCTTTCCGAGGAGTTCGGACTGCAGCGCATGCCGGACGTGATAGGCAGCACCCCTGAGGCACTCAAGAATTACATCGACTTCATGCTCGAGGCCATAGATGGCCCGATGCTGGTTGATTCTGCCTCTATCGACACGATTATCGAGGCGCTTGCACGCTACAAAGGCAGCGAAGCCATGAACAGGCTCGTGCTCAGCCCAATCGATGCCAACACAACGGACGAGCAGCTTGGGAGAATAAGCGACATGGGCGTGAAAAGCGCGCTGGTCATGGACTTCACCCCCGAAGCCATCATGCCGGATCAGAAAGTGAAGGCAATCACCGGCAGCGAAAGTGGCGAGGTCGAACCGGGCAGCCTTCTTGGCAGGACCAGGGCCGCAGGAGTGGAGAACATCCTCGTAGACGTCGGGGTCATAGACCTCATGGGAGCTGCATGGAGCGCCATGTCCGTATCCCGTGTCAAGGAGACGCTGGGCCTTCCGGCTGGTTGCGCACCATCCAATGCGCTATTCTCCTGGCAGAAAAACCACACGGACGTCTTGAGCACCCCGGAGCAGAAAAGCGCTGCGGGCGCTGCGGTCTACTCCTCAATCGTCTACTCAGGGGCCGACTTCGTGCTATATGGGCCGATGCGGTGTGCTAGCTGGGCCTATCCAGCCTGTGCGATGGCCAATGCCCTCACTAGCTACGGCAACAGGCTCTCCGGGGTTCGCACGACCGACCGGTCACACCCGCTCTATAAGCTGAAGTAGCATCCCATGCGCACCGCGGTTTTGGCGTGCCCCACGATCAGAGACGAACTGACAAAGGCAGAGGAGAAGGTCGGCAGCGGCTTCGATTTCCACTACCTAGATAAGAGCCTGCACAATTTTCCCGACAGGCTAAGGGTTCAGATTCAGTCGAAGCTGGACGTGCTGAGCGGTTACAACAGGGTACTGCTGGCTTTCGGGTTCTGCGGAAACGCGGTAGCCGGGCTCAGGGCAGGGGATTACGAGATGATTCTTCCCAGGGTTGACGACTGCACCGCGATGCTCTTTGGGTCAGTCGAGGGGCGCGAACGCGCTATGGAAGGGCACAGGGATATATTCATGACCCGAGGCTGGATTGATGGTGGGGCATGGGAAGAGTACGAGGAGACAATGAAGAGGCACAGTCCCGAAGTCGCGGACGAGGCTTTCAGGCTGATGTACAGTGCATACGACAGGCTCGATATCGTGGACACGAGGGCGTATGATCTCGACGAGGTCATGGAGAGGGCCGAGATTCTGTCAAGGGCATTCCACTTGGAGCTGGTGGTGAAACAGGGAGGAGTGGGGTATTTCGAACGTTTCCTGACAGGACCATGGGACGACCAGGGCCTGTACATCCGCGTGCCCCCACACGGCGTCTTGGATGAATCGCAGCTCACATTGGAGTTGCATTGACTGCAGGTATTGCGGAGCCGCTTGATGTCGGCTTTGAGGCCTGTGAGCACGAGTTCACTTATCCTGAGCTCACCCCTGTCTGTGTTCATCTTGGCTGAGCTTATCCTAGACAGCGTTTAATGAAATGGCCGAGGCCCACTCTGTGGTCTTCGGCTATTTTTCCCTTGTTGAATTGACTACTCTCAAAATCATCTTTGAAGCTCCCCGATTTTGGCTTATCGTGAAACATGAAGCAAATTGAACCGAAAGGAGAGCTTCTACATGGATACTAAGATTTTGCGAGATTTGTCCTATGGCGTTTATGTGATCGGTGCGATGGATGGTGACCGTCCTTGTGGATGCACTGCCAACAGCGTGATGCAGATCACATCCAAACCACAGATTGTTGCGCTGAGCATCAACAAGGACAATTACACGCATGAGCTTATTGAGAAGACCGGAAGGCTTTCGGTCAACATCCTTGCTGAGGATACCGACCCTTCGATCATCGGAGGATTTGGTTTTCGATCTGGTCGTGACACCAACAAGTTCGATGGTGTTGCATATCAAATGCGCGACGGGCTTCCCGTGCTAGAAGATTCTTGCGGGTTCTTCACGCTCACGGTCAAGGATTCCATCAAGACGAGCACCCATACTATCTTCATTGCGGAGATGACGGATGGCGAGAAGTTCGGCAACAGAACTCCCATGACGTACGCCTACTACCATGCGGTCGTGAAGGGCAAGACTGCCAAGAACGCGCCGACCTACGACCCCGAGATCGATGCTCCGGACGCAAAGCCGGCTGAGGAGCCCAAGGTCAAGTGGGTCTGCAAGGTGTGCGGATATGTTTACGACGGCGATGTGCCATTTGAGGAGCTTCCCGACGACTGGACTTGCCCGGTTTGCGGAGTCCCGAAATCTGAATTTGAGAAGAGAACAGTATAGTCGGACAAGTTGTCTCTACTCGAATAGCCTGGGCGTCTCTACTCGAATAGCCTGGCCTTTTCGAGCAACATGGCGACTTTACCCGAGCAACAGGGCGACACCTTAACTCGACATAGCTTGGCATCTTCCGTGTGAGCATCAGCTTTAGATAGAGTTCCTATCAGTTTCTCAAACAGAGGGGAGAGAGCATGGCAACGAAAAATGAAGTTCTGAGGTACCCGCATCTTTTCGAACCGATAGTCTTGGGCGACACTTACTTCCGCAATAGGATCTTCGGATCGCCTCAGGGCCACGCCTATTTCTATTCGGGCGGACGCATGAGCGAGCAGGCCTTGGGGTTTTATGAGAGAAGGGCTCAGGGCGGAGCTGCTTCGGTTTGCATCGGAGATGCCACGATTGACTCCGTCAGGTCGCGTGCAAATGGCGAGCATGTTCCCATGGACGATACGAGCACCGGCAACAGATCCTCGCTCAACAGGTGCTCCGACCTCATTCGACGTCACGGGGCAGTGCCAACAATGGAGATCAGCCATGCTGGTGGAAGTGCTAGGCTCTCTGCAGAAGCCGGCGTAAAAATATACGCTCCCGTTTATACAGAGACAGAGGTGTTCGGAAAGCTTACCGTAGCAGAGGAGATGCCGGTAGAGATCATCGAGGAGATCATCGACCAATTCGCAAAGGCAGCTGCGAATGCCAAGGCCTGTGGATTTGGAATGGTCAACGTCCACGGCGGACATGGCTGGCTCATCCATCAGTTCATGCACCCGAGCAACAACCGCAAGGACGAATGGGGAGGTTCCTTCGAGAACCGCATGAGGTTCCCGATTGCAGTTTGCGAGGCAATCCGCAAAGCAGTGGGCCCCAAATTCCCAATTGAGATCAGGCTCAGCGGCTCCGAGGTCTTCGAAGGTGGATATGACATCGATTACGGCGTTGCAATCGCCAAGGCTCTCGACGGCAAGGTAGACCTGCTTCACATTTCCGCTGGCAGCCACGAGAAGATGGAAGTCTTCACGGTCACCCACCCAGCGATGTTCTGGGAGGATGGTGTCAACGTCAAGTACGCTGCCGAGATCAAGAAACATGTCGAGCAATCCAAGGTCGCTACTGTAGGCTCGCTTTCCGACCCAGAGCAGATGGAGGAGATCATCGCATCTGGCAAAGCCGACGTCGTGGAAATTGCACGTGGCCTCATGGCCGATCCCGACCTGCCCACGAAGGCACGCGAGGGAAGACCGGAGGATATCCGTCAATGTCTCCGCTGCCTGTCCTGTTTCTCCGACCACATGACGCATCTGCGCTGCACCTGCGCGATCAATCCCGAGAACAACAACGAGATTGACTATCGCAGTGTTGCAATGCCCAAGCGCAAGGAGCGCGTTGTCGTCGCAGGTGGTGGCATCGGTGGAATGCAGGCAGCTCTCAAGGCCAACGAGCGCGGACATGAAGTCATTCTCCTGGAGAAGAACAGGTATCTGGGAGGAGTTCTGCGCTGCGAGCATGATGTCCCCTTCAAGCGCCATCTCGCACAGTACATCGATCAGCAGGCGAGATACGTTACCGAGTCCAACATCGATTTGAGGCTTGGTCAGGCTGCAACCCCGGATTATGTGCTCGAGCTCGAGCCAGATGCCATCGTCGCAGCTATCGGCGCCCTGCCATCAACGCCCCCGATTCCCGGAATCAAGGACCCAGGAGTTCTCAACGCGGTTCAGGCCTACATCAAACCAGACGCTCTTGACGACAACGTCGCCATTCTCGGAGGTGGGCTAGCTGGAACCGAGCTCGCAATCTACCTCTCGATGCTCGGCAAGAAATGCACGGTAGTGGAGATGCTTCCACAGCTCAACGACGGCGGCAACATTCTCCAAGGTCTTGCAATCAGCATTGAGCTCAAGCGCTACAACGTGCCGGTCATGCTCAACACCAAGGTTTCCAGCATCTATGCGGACAAAGGCAAGATCTTGGTCGAGAAGGATGACGGAGAAGAGCTGGAGCTCTCTGCAGGCTCAATTGTCACGGCTATGGGGATGCGTCCACTGCGCGATGAGACCAACGAGCTCGCAAAGTGCGCAAAGGAGTTCTACCCGGTAGGCGACTGCGTGGCAGCTCGCAACATCAAGCGCGCCAACCAGGAGGCCTATCAGGCTGCACTGGATATCGGGAGGATCTAGCGAAGAACCCGCTGGTGCCGCTCCCACTGGTGGAAAGCCCACGGGTGGAGAGCCCGCCGGGTGGAGAACTTGCTTGCGAACAGCCCGTTGGGTGGAAGGCCCACTGGTGAAGAGCCCGAAAACAGAAGACTTGCGGGCGAAGAACCCGTGGGAAGAAAGCTCGCAGATACATTAACAGTGATGGGTCGGGGTTGCACTTCGTTGCACCCCGACCCTATTTTTCGCACATCTCATTTGGAGTTCAGCATGATGTTCTGCATATCAAATTTTCAACAGGCTTCCAGTATTTCAACACCTGACAATCCAATGTAAAACTAATGTCCAGTTATATATTTTTCTGCCGTAAAAACTCCCAAACTCGATTGACTGAAATCAACTCTCGCATCAATATATTGGGCGGTGTGCCTGCATTTTAATTTCAACAACTGGCTAAACTTTTATCGGCCAGCGAGGTAATTTCAGGATCTGCTTGTCCAGCAGAAAATTATCTCAAGCTAAAGCAGGTCTGATTTGTAAACTGAACGTGCATGCACTTGCCAACTGATTAACAACGCCGAACTCTCAAGGGAGATGCGACATGCAAGAATTAATGCCATACGAGCAGGCAATTCAGATTGTGCTTGACAACGTAAAGGAAACCCCAGTTGAGGAAGTCTTCATGCTCGATGCTCTGGGGCGTCCCGTAGCTGAGGACCTTACCAGCGATATCGAGATCAATGCCTTCGACGATGCTTCCATGGATGGATTTGCGCTCATCGCCTCCGACGTTGCAGATGCGAGCGAGGACAATCCGATTTCACTCAAGATCGTCGATGTCATTGGTGCAGGGTATCTTTACAAGGGAGTTCTGAAATCTGGCGAGGCAGTGCGCATCATGACAGGCGCAGCAATGCCCGATGGCGCCGATGCCAACGCAAAGCTCGAGGACATTGAGGTAACCGGCGAAGGTCTAGTCGGAGATACCGTGATCTTCAAGGCTCCGCTGGCTTCTGGAGAGAATGTTCGCAAGGCTGGGGAAGAGGCCCATGTGGGCGATGTCGTCTTCAAGAAAGGCGATGTGGTGAACCCAGCAGGTGTGGGTCTTTTGGCAAGTACTGGAAATTGCAGGGTCAAGGTTCACAAGAAGCCGCGCGTGGCTGTCATGTCAATCGGGACGGAGCTCGTGGATTCCACCCAGGTTCCCCCAAAGGGTTGCAAGCGAGATTCAAATAGATACACCATGGCTGCGATGGCAATTGATGCTGGCGCCGAGGCAACGCTATACCCAATCGTTGCGGACGACCCCAAGGCAATCGCCGAGGCCTATAAGAAGGCAGTGAAGGACAACGACATAGTCGTATCCAGCGGCGGCGCATGTGGTGGAGACTTCGACTTCATCACGCAGGTTCTGGGTGAGCTAGGTGAAGTGAAGTTCGAGTTCATCAACATGAAGCCCGGAAAGGCACAAACCTTCTCGGTTGCAAAAGACGGGACCTTGATGTTCGGCCTTTCTGGAAATCCCGCTGCCAGCGCCACCGGATTTGAGATTTTGATTCGCCCGGCCATTCGCAAGGCAATGGGCTTCAGGGATTATTTCCGTCCCAAGGTCAAGGCAACGCTCACCGAGGATGCCAAGACCAAGGGACTTCGCAGGAATTTCCTGCGCGGTTCTCTCAAGACCGATGAGAACGGAGCATATGTGGCGACGCCGTTGGCGCACCAGTCCTCGGCGTTGATCGGGACCACCTCACATTCCAATTGCTTTATAGACATACCTGCGGGTGGAGTGAAGAAATTCGCAGGGGATGAGGTGGATTGCATCCGAATCGACGTGTCCGAGGGTACGGTGATGTAATAGCCCGTCGAGGTAATCGCATCCCACTCCAACCAGTTATTTCAGGAGCTTGAACGTGCTCCGCTCGAAATCGATGATGCCCTCTTTGCGCATTTTGCTCAGCTCATTGGACATCGCAGACCTGTCCACGCCAAGATAGTCTGCTAATTGCTGTCTATTGTATGGAATCGTGAATGTGGGAGAACCTGCGCGCAATGCAGCCGAGGACAGATATGACAACAGCTTGTCCCTTGTAGTGCGCTGGCTCATATGCTCTAGCTTCTCGTTCATCCTGAGGGTTTTCTGCGCCAACACGGAGATGAAGTTTGAAATCAATTGCGTGTGGAACCGACATGCCGACGAACAGGTCGTTAGGATTTTCCGCACGTTGAGAAAAATCACGGTTGTGTCCTCTTCTGCCTCTACGCTCACGGCAATCGTCGTTTCGGGCTTGCACGCATATACCTCAGCGAACAGGTCTCCTTTCTCGGCAAATCCCATGATGTTGCGGTTTCCCCAATAGTCCTCGCGGAACATGTTGACCTTGCCGTCCACAACGATTCCAACCGAGTTCACCTTGTCTCCTGCGTGGAGGATGAACTCTCCCTTCTCATATTTCAGCATCCTTGCAGAAAGACACTGCAGCATTGCGGAGATATTCTCGGGTTCGATGTTTCCGAACAGCGTGGATTTTGCCAGCACAGCAATGCAGTCGTCCTTCATCAGAAATTTCTCCTGTCTTTATTGTCTCGTTGTAAATACAACAGATATCAACCTTCCCAGATATTATTTTGAAGCTGTCAACGAAGTCAAGGAGAAACAAAATGCTGAGGAAAATCATTCAAATAGACGAGTCGAAATGCAACGGATGCGGTATTTGCGCGAATGCCTGCCACGAGGCGGCAATTGGAATCGTCGATGGCAAGGCAAAGCTTCTCCGCGACGATTACTGCGATGGAATGGGTGACTGTCTGCCAGCTTGCCCCACCGGAGCGATTACGTTCGTGGAGCGCGAGGCAGCTGCATATGACGAGAAGGC
This sequence comes from Coriobacteriales bacterium, assembly GCA_050946255.1. Taxonomy (GTDB): domain Bacteria; phylum Actinomycetota; class Coriobacteriia; order Coriobacteriales; family CADBOM01; genus JBMNUL01. The sequence goes on from JBMNUL010000039.1 coordinate 9,868, forward strand.
AGTAGCCGCACATAAGGATTCGAAATCTGATTCTGCAAAGGCTGGGCAAGGCCAAATTGAAGGGCAGGCGGGCGTGCACCATGGAGGTGGCTGCCCTGGTTCCAGGCTCAGACAAATGCAGCAAACGGAGGGAAATCGAACCGGTGAGTTCGAAGGCCCGAAGAGCCGTCTCTCCAACTGGCCTGTTCAAATCAAGCTGCTGCCCATCAACGCCCCGTATTTCGATGGCTGCAATCTTCTCGTTGCCGCCGACTGCACGGCGTATTCTCGCGGAGATTTTCATGACAGGTTCATCGACGGTCGCGTGACGATGGTTGGCTGCCCCAAGCTCGACAACATCGATTATTCAGAGAAGCTTGCCCAAATCTTCGAAACCAACGACATCAAGAGCATCACCCTCACGAGGATGACAGTTCCATGCTGCGGTGGCCTGGAGTATATGGTCCGCAGTGCAATCGAGAAGAGCGGCGAGAATATCCCAATAAACGTTGTGACCATAGACCTCGACGGAACCATCGTCGACGAGTCGAATCCAGCATACGAGCGTGAGGGAGTCCAAGCAGAAAAAGCTATGGCCTAAGTGTTGGTCGAAGCGAGTTTCCAGCGAAAAACAACCGAGATTTCAAAGAACGTTTGGCCAACTAGATGCTGAGATTGGGCAGCTAATAACTTACTGGCAGTTGTGCCAGGGGTAGGTCAACAACGAGCAGCAGACATGCAAACAGCAGACGATTAGCAAATTTTCGGTCATCAAGAGAGCAGCAAATAGGCAACTGAGCAACTAGTTAAACAGATGGGAGATATGGAAATGGACACGCAGATGTTTTGCTTTCAGTGCGAGCAGACGGCAGGGTGCAGCGGCTGCACCGGGAAAATGGGAGTTTGTGGCAAGCAGTCAAGCACCGCACTTCTTCAAGATCAGCTGACCGGAGCCCTCGTGGGTCTGGCCCGAGCTACCGATGGGACCAAACCCGATGACCAGACAGCTCGTGTGATGATTGAGGGCTTGTTCACCACAGTGACCAACGTTAACTTCAATGATGAGACTGTTCGCGAGATGATCGACAAGGTCCATGCTGAGAAGAGCCGCTTGGTTGCCCAGTGCGACACTTGCGATGACCCCTGCGGACGCAACGATGATTACGATATGAACAAGATGTGGGAAGCCGACGAAGACATCCGTTCTCTCAAATCCCTCATTCTCTTCGGACTTCGTGGGATGGCCGCCTACGCCTACCATGCGATGGTCCTTGGCTACACCGACCCCGAGATCGACGATTTCTTCTACGAGGGAATGTTCGCAATTGGCGAGGACTATGGAATGGACGAGCTCCTGCCAATCGTGCTGAAGGTCGGGGAGGTCAACTACAAGTGCATGGGCATGCTCGACAAGGCGAACACCGAGACGTTCGGCAAGCCTCAGCCAGCAAAGGTGACCTTCGATGTTGAGCCAGGGCCATTCATCGTCGTCAGCGGACACGATCTTCGCGACCTCAAGCTTCTTCTCGAGCAGGCAGAAAAACGCGGAGTCAATGTCTACACCCACGGCGAGATGCTCCCTGCACATGCATATCCCGAGTTGGCAAAGTTCTCCAACCTCAAGGGCAACTTCGGCACCGCTTGGCAGAATCAACGCAAGGAATTCGCCGATGTTCCTGCCGCCTTTCTATTCACCACCAACTGCCTGATGCCACCTTTGGACAGCTACAAGGACCGTGTGTTCACCACTGAGGTTGTGAGCTTTCCCGGGCTTCAGCACATCGGTAATGACAAGGACTTCACCCCGGTGATCGACAAGGCCATCGAGCTCGGAGGTTACTCGGAAGTCCAGCACTTCACTGGCATCAATGGAGGGCATGGCACCACGGTCGGGTTTGGTCACGACACCGTGCTAGGTATTGCCGATACCGTTGTCGATGCGGTCAAGAGTGGTGCCATCAAGCACTTCTTCCTAGTTGGCGGATGCGATGGTGCCAAGGTCGGGCGCAACTACTACACCGACTTCGTCAAGCAGACTCCAGAGGACTCCGTCGTGCTCACCCTCGCCTGTGGCAAGTACCGCTTCAACGACCTCGACCTAGGAGAGATTGGCGGAATTCCCAGGCTGCTCGACTGCGGTCAGTGCAACGATGCTTATTCCGCAATACAGATTGCACTTGCATTGGCAGATGCATTTGGTTGCGGAGTCAACGATCTGCCGCTATCGATGGTGCTGTCCTGGTACGAGCAGAAGGCGGTTTGCATTCTGCTGACGCTTCTCTCCCTTGGCATCAAGAACATCCTGCTCGGCCCAACCCTGCCCGCATTCATTTCTCCCAATGTGCTCAACGTGCTGGTCGAGAACTACAACATTGGAGCTACCAGCACTCCCGAGGAGGACTTGAAGAAGCTCCTGGCTTAAGGGGAAGTTCGTGCTTTCGCTCTGGTTTCCTTTACTTGCGCCTTGCCGGCGGGTCATTTGACTTCCGGCAAGGCGCTGCGGGTTACGGGTTTCCTTTTTGAGCGTGCATGTATTTCATGCGCGCGCAGTTGCCGATAGGCATAATTGACCTGTCGGCACGCCGCTCGGTACGGTGGGGTCGGATGACGAGCTCTTCACACAGACAAATGCTTCTTCCTCGATTCCTCTCTTTGGTTCGTGGGGTAACATACATACATCCAACAATTGAGGAGAAAGCTGGCAACAGTGTTATCGCAAACCATCAGCAAGACGGTAAAAGGACAGATAACCCCGCATTTCTACATGTACATCTACATGCGCACGAACATGTTCAAGAGCAATGTGAAGATTACCGGCGGTGGTTATGCGGCAAATGGGAAAGCCATCAATATGCTGCTTACCCTCGACTACCACATTGACCAGGGCGATCCGGTGGAGATAGATGTCGATGGCCCAGATGAGCAACAAGTAATGGATGTACTCGTCGATACCTTTTCCCGCGCGGGCAAGGAAGATTGGGAGAAGGTCTGCGAGGCGCTGTAGAGAGCGATTTGGCGATTGGCTTTGTGCTGCAAGCCTATCGCTCATGTTTTTAGCACTGGATAAAGCTGATCTTGGCAAGATGCTTCGTCATTCGAGGCATCTTGCCTGTTTTCTGTGAGAGTCAACGAGTAGATTACTCGGGCGCCAACTTGCTTACTTTGCAGCTTCAGCTTTTCTTGCCTTAGAGGCTTTCACCTTATCTGCGATTAACCAGAGAATCACCACTGCCACAAGCGCAACTCCAAGTGGAAGCAGCGAGCCAACCCATTCGAGTGGGCCGGGAACATATCCCGGAACAACGGCAAAGGTATTTCCGCCTGCTGCAAATTGTCCAGTAGAAATCGGATAGCCCCAGACTTCGGAATCCATGTTGGAAATTCCGGTCCACAGCGATGGTGCGTTATAGGATGGGTAGAGCAGCATCAGCCTGTGGGCAATTAAACCAATGATGGTGAGAACCGACGCGATCAGAGCGGTCTTTCTGGGAACGGTCTTTCCTGCTCTGAAGAGGATCACCATGGCAATCAGGGGCAGCAGGAGTTCTGTTCCGTAGAGCCACCACATGCTGCCAAGAGCTTGCAGGATGGCCATAGAAGTCGGGGTGTTCTCGATGAAGAGTGCCCCGAACTCGCAAACCGAGAGAACAAGGTGAACCGCAATGCAGATCGCAGTCCACTTTGCCAGAATAGGGATTGCCGAGTTCACGTTTCTAACGTAAGCGACCAGCAACATCAGCGCAAAGCCTGAAACGAATGCCACAACTAGGAAGTCTAGCGGCATGATCGGGGTGTTCCACCAAGCGTGAGAGCTCTGCAGCGAAAAGAGCAATCCTTCTACAATTTGCAGGGCAACTGCGGTGATGATTCCCAATACTGCAAGTTTGCGGGTAAATCTCCATCCTGCAATGAGTGATATGTACTCGAGCAATGCCACCACCAGGAAGAGGCTCAAAGCTACCATATCCCAAGATAGGGGAGACCTGAAGTTCGTGCCGATGATCATCGCCATGATGTGGCTGATATTGCCGAGGTCGATTAGAATGGCCACTCCAGCTGCAGCTGCACACGCCAGCGCCAGTGCAATTGCAGACTTTGCCAACCCTTTCAATTCCTCTCGTCCTGAGAGCACGATGTAGGAGAACACAAGTTGAGAACCAGCACCGAATCCCACGAAGAACGCGAACACTGCGATGAACATTCCCCAAACAAAGCCGTTGTTCAGGCCGGTATTCCCCAACAATCCCTGCGTGAGCAGTATCGTCCAAGCCGCAAAACCAACTACTGCACATGCCAGCCCGGCTAGAAGGAGATTTCGCTCGGACTTTCCAATGCGTCCAACTTTGCCGCCCTTGCCGGCCGTGGCATTGCCAGGCTCAACGTTGTTGGCAATTGATTTCCTATCTACAGTCATCATCCCGCACCCTCAATCTATTCCGTGCCGTGCTCTGAGGGAATGTAGAACACTCTTGGATGAGTGTTGTATTCTTCGCCGAGCACGAAGGTCTCGTGTGCTGACAGGTATTTGGAGATTTCGGAGTTGGGGTCGTCCATGTCCCCGAAGATGCGTGCGCTTGCTGGGCATCCCGAAACACAAGCCGGGTCAATGCCTTGGCTTGTGTACTGGGCGCAGAACGTGCATTTTTCCACAACGCCTTCCGGTCGGGAAGGGGTGTAGACCAAATGTCCATCGTTGCGATAATCTGACGGATACCCATAGTGGTATTCCCCGCCATCGGTTTCCTCTGGATATTTGGGAGCGCTCCAGTTGAATTGCCTAACCCCGTATGGGCATGCGCTCATGCAGAAACGGCAGCCTATGCATCGTTCGTAATCAACGAGCACTGTCCCGGTTTCCTCATCTCTATAGGTCGCTTGTGTTGGACATGCAGTCTCACATGGCGCGTCTTCGCAATGCTGGCAGCTGATCGGGAGAAATTCCATTCTTGGTTTCCCGTCTACAATTGCAGATGTCCCATAGCTGGGGGCGCCCGACGTGAAAACCCTGTTCCACCAAATCCCCTCTGGCTCGGCATTGTGAATCTTGCAAATCACGGCACATGTGCGGCAACCGATGCACCTGTTGAGGTCTATTGCCATTCCATATCTCATGAGTTCACCTTGTCTTTAGCGGCGCCCTTTTCGAGCAAGCGCACATCGCATATGCACTCGTTCCACGCCATGTTCGGGGACCACACACTCGAGACGTAGTAGATTTCGTGAATTGGGTTGATCCACGGCCAAATGAGCGAGTTGAAGCTTTCGTCCCGCGTGTACCTGCTCCACCATCCTTGGTCGAAAATCACCTGTCCTGGATACATTCCCGGGTCACAGATCAATGCCCCGTTTGTCTTGCCGCGGCCGTTGAACACTTCCACGACATCGCCCTCTTCAAGTCCTTTTGCCGCGGCATCGTCGGGGTTCATGAAAACCTTCGGGGTGTTGTCCTGGAGTTCGAGCATCAGGGGGTTGTTTCCGTATGTGGCATGCACGCGATAGACGCTGTTGCGGGTGAGGTAGGAGAACGGGTACTTCTCCTTTGAGGAAGGATCTTTAGCCCATTCGGTTTCCTCGAATGCTGGCTTGTAGATTGGTAGTTGCTCACCCATTTTCAGGAACATGTCCTCGTCTTTGTAGAACTCGATTCGGCCGGTTTTCACGAATTTGGCAGTTTTCTCGAGGTCGTTGGGACGGGAGATTGTCGGGAAAGGCTCACCATCGTGAATCTGTTCGTAGAACGGGATATGTTTCTCGCCGGGATTGGTGTGGGCAAGCTTGCCGGGGCCCTTTCTCAGATCTTCCACGGTGAGGTGGTTGATTGTGGGGCCGCCGTTCTTGAGCAGCATTGCCAATACATCCTCTGCAGCCTTCTCCGCACCCTCTTGGTCGAAGTCGGGCCACATGTCGTCGAGCGATGGATCCAGATAGTGTGCCAATTCCTTGCAAATCCAAATCTCCGGTTGTGCGATTCCAGGTGGATCAACCATTGGCTGCATGAGTTGAACCCACGGATGCAGTGGGGTGATCACGAGCTCTGTCTTCTCATACCAGCTCGCCGCAGCAAACGTCACGTCGCTGTAATCAACGGTCTTGGTGTGCTGGAACTCGAAGCAAATCACGCATTCCAGCTCGCCAGACTCTTTTGCCTCCCGCAGCCAGTTTGCCACGTTGTGCTGCTCGAATGGATTTCCCCATCCAACTACCAACGCTTTCAATCCAGCCTTGGGGAATGTCGCGCTCATCGTCTTGGTGCGTCCGTTGACTGCGTAGTGGAAGGGCGCGGATGCTCTCTTGGCGCGCGGGGGAACGAACCAGGACGCTGTGCTGAAACGGGTCTTGTACTGACCAACATAGGTTGAGATTCCACCGCCCAATGTGCCGATATTCCCAGTCAGCGCGGCAATCAGCGCGCAGGCCCTGCCCTTTAGGTCGCCGTGATGCCACTGCATAGCAGATCCGCCGAAGATAATGTGCATCGGTTTGATAGACGAACATTCTTCGGCGATTCTCATGACCGTGGTGGTCGGGACATCGCAAATCGAAGAGACGCTGTCCGGAGTGTAATCTCCCAGAAGATCGCAGAGGAGCTCGAATCCAGTTCTTGCCTTGACGCTTCCACCGCTTTTCAGTGGAACATCGACGTTTCCCTCCAATGAATAATTACTTGTGTTGCCAATCTTCGTGGGGTCTGTTGCCACCAGGCTTCCAGATGAAATATCAATTGCCACATAGCTTTCCCTGTAATCTGGAATTCCAGCTGGGCTGGAGAGCCCTTCGACCTCATCTGCCAAGATTCGCTTGCCTGTCTCGGTGTTAATGAGTATCGGCAGGTCGGTGAAGTTCTTGATGAAGTTCTCGTCGTAAAGCTTCTTGTTCACAATGTGTTGGCAGATCCCCAGGGCAAATGCAGCGTCGGTATCGGGTTTGAGCTGCACCCATTCTGTAGATTTTTCTGCAGTGGCAGAATAGTTCGGATCGAAACAGACCACCTTGCCGCCTGCCTCGCGGGAGCGGTTGAGGAACTTGGAGTCGGGGAGTCTGGTAACCATGGGATTGGATCCGAAGATCATCGTGTATTTGGAATCCTCCCAACAATAAGACTCCAGCTCCTCGCTCTGACATCCGAATGTCTCCGGCCAGAACATCGGGAGGTCTCCGTTCAGCTCATAACCACCGATTGCCGACCAACCCATCATGTTTGTGAGCCTTACCAGCGCGCCCTTCTGAATATGGCCGGTCCCCTGGACTTGCCAGATGACCCCGATTGAATCCGGGCCGTACTTCTCCGCTATCGCATTTAGCTTTTCCGCTGCTGTGGACAATGCGGTATCCCAGTCGGTCTCTTCTAGTTCCCCGGTCTTCTCATTGCGGACCATCGGTGCCTTCATGCGTTCAGGTCCATGGATGAGAGTGTTGATTGACAGGCCCTTGAGGCACCTTCTTGGGTTGTAAGCATCGTATGGATAGTCCGCAGCTTGGCTGATCATCTTGATTTGACCGTCTTGCACGAAAGCCTTCATTCCGCAAGAACCAGTGCAGTTGGGAGCGCAGGTAGTGCGAACCCACTTTCCTTCTGGCGGAGTGGATTCTTGGAGGGCTTTTGCCGCAGGGATTCCAACAGGACTGGTTCCCAACAGCGAGGTTGCAGCCAAAGCGGCAGTTCCAGCTGCTCCCAAGGCGACGAACTGGCGTCTGGTGATTTTCTTGTTGAGTTTCATTTGCATCCCCGATTCAAGCTTTCTCGCATGGTTCTTGCGCAAGCAATAACGTAAGAAATAGAGAAAATCCCCATTTGCGCGGAGTTATCTACTTTGCGCGAGGAGACGAGGCTGTTCCCCGGACTGCCAAGTTTCTTCATCGCAACAATGACTCTGCACCTAACTGAACTATTATCCCGATTCGGCAATTAGAAATCGGTTGTATATCCAACATTGGGTGAAAAATATGAAGAGACGTTATTGAAAAAGAAAACGCCCCATTATTCCGGGGCGTTATTTTCGTATCTGGCGGAGGAGGGGGGATTCGAACCCCCGAGACGGGGAACTCCCGCCTAACGGTTTTCGAGACCGCCGCATTCAACCGCTCTGCCACCCCTCCGCTTGGTTGGTTTTGGCTGCGGTTGCAACAAAACAAAAAAGTCGGTATGG
>JBMNUL010000040.1:0-17959 GCA_050946255.1 Coriobacteriales bacterium
GGCGTATACCGTTTACTGAAAATTCTTTCAGACAATAGTTTATTAATTTCTGAAAAATACGTTAATTATAAAAAAGTAAATCAACAAAATTCTAGAAACAAGTTGTTTTAAATCTAAAAAACTAACTATTATAAATATTGATTGGAAAGGACACTTGTGGAGAAATTTCGCACAGTTTTTGGATGATATCACCTCGTTGAACAGAAAATTGATGTGCGTCCAGTTGGCTTTGGGTCTGTTCTCAGGGCTAAAAATGGTTGGGATTTGAGAGATGCGCATCGTGCGATGATTTTTTCTGGTCGGGTTGCGATTGGGGGGTTGTAATCCGACAGGGTGGATATTGTTTTGTAGGGTAACGGGATTAAGAAAGGGGTTCGATTCACCGCATGCACTTGTGCTCGCTGTCGGGCACGCCTTGGTGGATCGCTACCGACTCTCGTTAGAGAGCTGAGTGGAAAAGATGACAGCACTCCCAAAGCAAGATAACAATAACGGATTGAGGAAACTCAACAGGCTCGAGTTGCTCGAGGTCCTTACGGCGTTGAGCAACGAGAACGATCGCCTGAAGTCCGAGGTTGATAATCTCAACAAGCAGCTCCAGGACAAGCTCCTTGCAGTAGAGAATGCAGGTAGCTTGGCTGAGGCTGCTTTAGCTGTCAATGGGTATTTCGCCGATGCACAGGCTGCTGCGGACCAGTACCTGGAGAACGCCAAGGCCATAGATGCTTGCGCGAAAATTGAGGCCGAGAGAATCCTCACCGATGCTTATAGGAAGGCTGCGGAGATTATTGACGCAGCTTCTGATAGCGTTTGCAATCCCGAGTCCATTCAAGCTGCTGAGGCCGATTCTGCTGAATCGGCTAATTCCGTTGTAGAAACCGCTGCTGCCGAGGCTGAGACCGAGGTCGCTGAGGATAAAGAGACTGATACTGAGGCTGAACCGGTTGCTGAGACCGAGGCCGCTGAGGATAAAGAGACTGATACTGAGGCTGCAGAGTCCGAGCCCGTTGAGGCCGCAGAACCGGTTGCCGAGACTGAGGCTCCCGTTGAGGCCGAGCCGGTTGCCGAAGCTGAGCCCGCCACTGAGGCTTCAGAGGCTGAGCTCGACGACGAGGCCGCAGAGCCGGTTGCCGAGTCCGAGGCAGCTATTGAGGCTGCTACAGAGGCCGAGCCTGTTGTCGAGACCGAGACAGCTCGCAGAGCGAGAATCGCCTCGGCTCTTCAAGCGCTTCCGAAGATCGAGACCGTTGTGACAGATTTGCCCGAGGCTTCCGATGACATCGAATCCAATGAGACTCCAGATTCAAATGAAGTCGAAGATGACCAAATCTCCTTCGGATTCATCAACACATCTACGATCGATGAGCGCTCCGGGTTCTTCATTATTACTAATACTTGTGAGTCTGGGGAGGAATAACGTTGACCGAGGCCGTCAAAAATAACAACCTCGGAATTCTCGAGTTCTCCCAGACTGGGACGTTCGAGACCGTGAGCAACTCTGATGCCGGTGATAAGGCACAGGGCAAGAGGGGCCTGTTCGGTCGCAAGTCCTCTGACAAGGAGAACGTGCACTACGATCACGATGAGATCGACCGTGAGCATGACAGGGTCAAGCGCAACAGCTCGAGAAGGCATGCAGCCTTCGTGGTGTTCGGGACGATCATTGTCGTGGCCGCAGCCGCAATCATCATCTCCAACACGCTGCTCGCGGTCCTCCAGATCCGCGGCACGAGCATGGAGCCGACCATCACCGAGGGCGAGATCATAATCACTGACCGGTCCACCGATTTCGATACCGGCAACATCATCGCCTTCTATTACAACAACAAGATCCTCCTCAAGAGGGTTATCGCTTTCCCGGGAGATTGGGTGGACATCGATGACGAGGGGAACGTCTTCGTCAACGGCGCCCAGCTCACCGAGGACTACGTTGCCGACCTTGCGCTTGGCAACACCGACATTAGTTTTCCCTACCAGGTACCGGAGAGCAGCTACTTCGTCCTGGGTGACAATCGCAGCGTGTCCATCGATAGCAGGTCGAGTGCAGTGGGCACGGTGAAAAAAGAGCAGGTCCTTGGCAAAGTCCTGTTCTGCGTTTGGCCGCTAGACCGTTTCGGGGCAATTAGCTGACGAAGGGTCCAGTAGGGAAGGATGCGTGTCTATAGGGACAGCGGCGGGGGCACGCAGAGCCGTATGCCGCACGGGCATGCCCTCGCTAGTGGGGCAAGAAAGTAAGGAGTGTGAGAAAATGGATACTACTAAGACTAAGAGTCGGATATCAGCTATTTTTTCAGTAGTTCTGTCCGTCATCTTCGTCATGTCCATGATGGGGGTGAACGCAGGACAGGCATATGCAGAGGATGGTTCCATTACCGTGAGCACTTCTGAAGGCATGACGGAGACTCATGATCTTAACGCTTACCAGTTGTTCGATGGGACTTTCACAAACAATACATTTGATGTCACCGGATGGGGCAGTGGGATTACGGCAGCGAACCAGAAGGCCTTCGTCAATGAGTTGAAGGGAGACTCCACGTTCGGCACTGGAACTGCCAACGCTTTCTACAACATCAGCACGACTGGGACCAACGAACCCTCCGCATCTGCTGTGGCCGGTGTGCTCTCTGCGAATAAGGACAATGCGACTTTTGCGCAGAGGTTCGCGGATATTGCAGCCAAATATGTTAGCGGCACAACGGAGGCTGGCACACAGGTAGATCTCGTTTATAATGAAGCCAATGGGACATACACCGCTACCGGCGTTGACTACGGCTACTATGTGATCAAGGACGAGACGAATACCGGCACTGGTGGGACCAACCTCGAGTACGACCACATTTCCAGCACGATGCTGCAGGTTGTGGGAGCTGCTTCCGTCACGGCCAAGGTCAAGACCATCAACTTCGGCAAGGAAGAGCAGAACAACGACAACTTCACCATTGACGACGATAATATTGGCGATGGAGTAACCGATTATGGTGACACCGCGACCTATCAGAACGGCGATTCCGTGCCGTTCCGCATCTGGGTTACCCTTCCCACCGACCTCGCTGATTATCAGACGTCAAATAACGGCCAGGGTTATTATGTGTCCTTCAACGATACTCTGGGATCTGGCCTGACTTTCGATTCTGATTCTGTCCAGTACTATGTGGCGGATGTCACAACAGATGGTACTCCCAACTTTTCGACTATGACTTCGCTGACCCAGACAGCTGCTGGATTTGCTACCCCCACTGTCAGTGGGCAGAGTGTCACCTTCACGGCGTCCGACATCAGCGGAATTGAAGCGTACTATGCCACGGAGACAACAGTAGGCGAGACCACCACTGTTACGCCAAAGGCCATCGTCATCACCTACAAGGCTACGCTGGATACTTCTGCAGTCAGCGATACTGGCATTCCCAATACCCTCAACGTGACCCACACCAGCAACAAGAACGGTGACAAGGGCACCACGCCTGACGATCATACCTATACCTTCACGTTCGAGATTGACCTCACGAAGGTCGATGCCAATGGCTCTGCCATTACCACTGACACCGCTGAGTTCGAGCTGCATCCTGATAGCAACGGAAGCATCGATGAAACCAAGACGGCCGTGTTCACAGTGAGCAACGGCACCTACAAGTTCGTGAAGTGGGTTGATAGCACTTACACGCTGGGAACCGGCGAGACGAAGACGATCTCCTCTGGCACCAATGGCACGTTCAACATCATCGGGTTGGATGCATCTAACGGCACTGAGACCGTGTACTACTACCTGAAGGAGACCAAGGCTCCTGCCGGTTACAACACCCTCACGAACCCGATTAAGTTCCACCTCGTGGCGAGCACCTCTGCCACCAACAACGATGGAATTGCCTCTAATCCGAAGATTGATTCTCTTACGATGAAAATCGATGACAACGGCAGTGGCACCGCGGGTTCCGACGTGGCCGGTAACACCACCACCACTACGAATGACGACGGTACCACCGTCACCGTTTCCCATGCTACTGTCACCACCAATATCGTGAACAAGTCTGGTAACCTGCCTGAGACCGGTGGAATGGGCACCACGATCTTCGTGATCTGCGGTATCGCAATCATGGCCATTGCTGGTGGCGCCTATGTGAGCCGTCGCCGCAAGAGCGCAGATCGCGACTAGTTCTGTCAATAGGAATTTTGAAATTGCACTGTAGTTTGAAAAACGAATAGGTATTTGTCGAAAGCGGGGTGCTGAACCCTGGTATCCCGCCTTCCGCCCTCCCGGGAATCTCCGGGAGGGCGGGGACAGTGCCTGGAAGATGGGGATGAGTTCAGAAAGGTAGAGAGGTGACTGGCAGAAAGCGATTCGTCAACAAATCCAAGACAAAGGTTGTTGACGAAAAGCAGACCGGGAAAGGCAGGGAGGAAACCGAGAAGCCGAAAAAGAAGAAGCGCAGCCGTGGTGGCGATATGCTTCTTATATTCATATTCGTGATCGGTCTTCTCATTCTGCTCTACCCGACAATCAGCAACCTCTACAACTCATCCAGGCAAAGTGAGATGGTCGCATCTTACGATGCAAAGATTGCCGAGATGACCCCGGAGGACTTCGATGCGGAGTGGGCCAAGGTAGACGCCTACAATGCTGAGATTGCGAGAATGGGGATTTACTTCACTTCTTCAAATACTGAGCTTCACAACCAGTATCTGGAGACAGCGGATATCTTGGGCAACGGGATGATGGGACACATTCAGATTCCTAAGATTGGTGTGGACCTTCCCATCTACCACGGCACTTCCGACGACGTGCTTGCCTTTGGCGTCGGGCACATGGAGGGCTCATCGCTCCCAGGAGGAGGACCTTCGACTCATGTCGTTCTTTCCGGGCACCGCGGGCTCCCCACGAGCAAGCTGTTCACGGATCTCGACCAGTTAGAGGAAGGGGACATCTTCCTCATCTACACGCTCGACAGGACCTGCGCCTACAAGGTGGATCAAATCCGCATTGTTCTTCCGAACGATGTTGAGGATCTCGAGATCATCCCTGGCGAGGATCTTTGCACTCTGGTCACTTGCACGCCGTACGGAATTAACTCGCACAGGTTGTTGGTTCGCGGGCACAGGGTCGACTACCCAGAGAGCGACTATATAGCTGCAGACGCCGTGGGAATCGATCCGCTGTTGGTGGCAACGATCATTGCGGTACCGGCCTTCATAGCGGTGATGGTATTCGCCCTTACCGGGAATAAGCGTAGAAAAGGTAAGGTCGAGGGGTCTAAGAAGGCCGATAGGAAGAAAGCCGGAAAGGGCGGCAAATCGAGGAAAGGCAAGCGTTCAGGTAAGGACGCGAGGCCCGATGAGGGCGAGAGCCTTTCCAAAGAGGAGAAGCCCGAGAAGGCAAATGAGGAAGTAGAAGATAGAGGCGCCGTTGAAGAAGTAGTGGAAATTGGATCGGCTGTGGGAGTCGAAAGTGCAGGCGACAATCCGGATAAGCCTGCAGATGAAGCTCCTGAAGACACGCTCTTTCCTATTTCCATCACATATTCAAAGAGCGAGACGTTTGAGTTGGGCGCAGATGATAGCAAGACAGAAGGGAGGTCAGACGATGGTAAAGAGCACGGTCAATAGAGTTGTGCTGGCATTCGCGATTTCGTTTGTGCTGGCATTCGCACTGGCAGTGCCCGGTAACGCGCTGGCCTCGGGAACAAGTGACGATTCAACTGAAATCGATGTGATGAGCACCGATTGCTCTCTGACCATGTCATTCGTAGACACTGGAGCTGCATTCGATGGTGTGACTGTCCGCGTCTGGAAGATTGCGGAGTTCACCAGCAATGGAACGGAGCTGATCTCGCCATTCTCTGAATCTGGGGTTTCTCTACTTAGCGATGATGGAACTGAGACTTTCCCAGGAGTAGATTCTCACGACAAGTGGAGTACTTTGGCGGCTTCGCTGTACAACTATGCTGTCACAAACGATGTTCCCACCATTGATGAAAAGGACGTTGACGATACGGGTGTCGTTGTCTTTGAGGATATCGATCCGGCAGTTTATCTTGTCGTGCCAGTAGATGCCAATGCCTCCACATCTACGATAACTTTCAGTCCATCGATAGTGTCTATCCCCACCGAGAATGACAGCGGCGAGTTGGAATACAACGTCGTCGTTACACCGAAGTGGGCACCCAATGTGGATGTCACCGAGTACAGCGTTGTCAAGCACTGGGATGACTCTGGCTATGAATCATCTAGGCCGACCAGCGTCACGGTTACCATTGCCCGCGACGGCGAGGAGTGGGCCACTGTCGAACTGTCCAGCGACAACGACTGGACCTATTCATGGACGACTGAAACGGGTTACGAGTGGACGGTCTCCGAAACTATCGGGGACGAAAACTATACGTATTCCGTGACAACCGGAGATGACGGAACATTCGTGATCACGAACACCTACAACGAGACCGAAACTCCGCCGGGAACCACTACCACTACGACAACCACCACTTCGAATTCCTGGCTTCCGAAGACAATGGACGCCTGGATTTCGATGATAGTGCTCGCGATGGTGATTTTCTGCGTGGCATTCGTACCCATCACGGCTGCTGTCAGGAGGCGTCGCGCCACGGATGATGCTGTTGAAGACAACGACGACGATATGATGAATCGAGGCGAATGAAATGAAGAAGGTACCAAATAAAAACATTCGCGACATCATATCTAAGAGCAAGCGCAGGAAGAAAATCGCGAAGATTTGCGGAGTCTTGTGCGCGTTCGTGCTGGTCGGCACGCTTGTGGGAACCGCTGCCTCTGGTTTCACTCTCACTGGTGGCGAAGAAGCCGATGAGGTCGGCGTGGTCCTGAGCGACGATACCAGCGCCACTACAGACGATACGAGTGCAACCACTGACGATAGCGCCACCATAAATATGGACAACGCTAGTGACAGTGCAACCACTTCCGATGAGACCGACTCCAGCACGGCTGTCGAGACTCAGGAGGAGTGGGAGAAGACCGTCGCAGACGTCGAGCTTCTCAACGATCCGGCCCATGACGTGGTCGCCGTGGCTCAGAGCCAGTACGGCACTTCCGAGGTCGAGAGCGATACAGGGACTTCAGCTAACGGCGTTGAGGGGCATTGGAGCCGCTATGGCGCCTTTGCGGGAGATCCTTATGGATCGCAGCCGCAAGGGTTCATCAGCTTCGTACTCTACTATTCGCAGGACGAGGACGTGCCTGCCCCCGACATCAACGAGAGCATAGATGCTTGGGTTTCCAATGTGTCCGAGGCTGACAGCACCCTCGTCGCTGAGGGCGATGGCACGATGCCGACGGTTGGCAGCTTCGTTGTGCTCGACCTCGATGGAGACGGGAGTGGCGATAATATCGGCGTAGTCGAGCTGATCGCCGAGCCTGGTACCGAGGCCCCGACTGCCGATGAGGATGCAGAACTCAACTACGTCGCGCAGCGCGACGCCAACGAATCTGGTTCTGCCAGAATGCAGGTTATCGTGGTCACCAATGGAAAGGTGACCCGCGAGAGCTTTGCGGCTGATGGTGGCAACATCCTTTGGACCGTGAGCCCGGTTCACGTTGATGAAAGTGCCACGACCGAGGATGCCACAACTTCCGATGAGAGCACGGATACCTCCACAGATGCAACCGCCACTGAGGCGAGCTCCACTGATACCACTGACACTTCTGCAGAGAGCGGAGTCAGCTCCACGACCTCAGCTGCCAAGTCTTCTGTTGCAACATACGCCAGCACGCTCAGCGACACCACCGCTACGACGAACGTTCATGATAGCGATAAGAACATGTTTGCGCTTCGAAAAGGCGTTGTGGAGACTGGTACATACTTCACGGATAAAGCTAGCACTACTGATGGGGTCACCAAGGTTCCCGTCACTTCCAACGATGACCAGTCCGGCAGGGAGAGTTTTTTGCTTCCCAAGGACACCACCGCGAACAGCACAGAGAAAACGTATGTGGTCTTTTACGTTGCTCTTGTCAACGATGGTAGCGATAATCTCTATTTGAGCGATATTCAGGACGTTTGTTACAGCTCTGATGTGATGAAGGTTACCGGTGGCACCGAGTTCTTTGGTAATGTCACTACGGGAGGTTTCGAATTCCTCGGTGGATACGTTGGAGAGAACTCCAACGGGCACAGCAGCACCATCGTCACGTCAGTCAATGATGAAACCTACTCTGATTGGGGAAGTACTGGCAACCTTCCGTTTACCGTTATCGGGTCAATGGACTCATACACTGCAAAGAACTGCGGAGTTCATGCGTACACAGGGTCCGATGGCCATATCTATTTCAAGATCGACAACACCTATTCAAGTGCTCCTGGTGGAGACCAGAAAGATCACACGGGTGAGGACGGAGCCCTCAGCCATGATACCAATGGGTATTATCTACAACCTGGAGAGTATCTTGGATTCTCCTATGTGGCACTATCCAACAACGCCGAGCATTCAAATTTGGCAAACGTTGTGGCAATGCCTGTTTCCAGCGACCTCAACGTCATCGATGCTCCAGAGGTGTCTGTCATATCCACTGATTTCAACGGTGAGAATGCCAACGATGACGATAGAGACAATATCAAGGTTGCCGGTGTAGGCATTGGCAGCGCTGCCTTAACAGGTAGTACGTTGCCATATACCGTAAAGGTTCAGGACCCCAACGACTCTACAGAAAATGGTTATCTAGATGATTTGGGTCTTACCACTTCGAGTTCGAACACCTATCTTGTTTCCGGTGTGGGGCTCAACGGTCCGTTGACTATTCCCGGCGTGACCAAGGAGGCTACTGCCAAGACACACGATGGAGTTACTACCCAGAATCCGGATTACGTTGCTCCAGGTGACACCGTGGAGTGGACGATTACCGCGACAAATGACGGGCAAGTCCCAATCACCAGCTTCACGATCACGGATGTCACCCCACTTAACTATGCTTTCGTCGGAAATCTGGATTACAAATCGAGCGATGGAAAAACATACAGGATATTGCAGTTCAACACTTGGACATCTACTATGTCTCTTCCTTACGACTCTCCAAATAAGACGACTCGACAAGCCATAGTGAAAACCGGATATGACCCCAGCAGTGATAGCTTCACTGGGTCGAAGTATATCCTATTTGATAATGCGGTAACGATTACGGGTGTCAACATAGAGAATAGCGAAGATACCAAGGAATTTGAGATTGTCTTCAACAACAGGACTAGCCTTAGGGAAGTCTGCGATTATGACACTATTAATAAAACTTATTATGGTGACTACCTCTCTATTGATGTAACGCCTTCTGGTGAGACACTAGATGAGAACCTTACCGATGAGGACAATAAGCCTCAGCTCATCGTGCACACGAAGGCCACCGATAATCTGTCGACGGGTACTGGCACAGACGGTGAGCATATCCAGAACCATGTCGTCAACTACGGCGCAGTGACTCCACTCAGTGTTGGAATGGATACAGAGGGTCTTGTACATGGACACAGCGGTTCTTTGGTGCATAGAAAATCCAGTAAGGATTATGAATATTATGCGGCTATAGACGAGGACAAATTGACCGTCTATGACAGCGATCCCGTCGTGACTTCAAACAAGACAATTTCCCAGGATACTGCTTCTGCCTCCTCTGATTCGGCGAACAATTACATGGATATAGATCCCAACAAGACGTTCACATACACGCTGGAGGCAGACGTATCAGATGTTCAGGGCATGAGTGGGTTTACTTTCATTGATGCTTTGCCAAGCTATGAGAATGATAGTTCGTCGGCCACATACGATAGCTATTTGTTTAATGGTCTGCTCCGTAACAGCGACATCACCGTTGGGTTTGCCAGCAATCCAAATGTTAGGATTAAATACCAAGATTCATCGGGAAATTGGGTAACTATCGACGAAAGTGACTACGGTACAGATGAATTTGATGTTGATATTAAATACAGTACTGAGACCGATTATGATTATTGGCTAACATATTACAAATGGAAAGCAGATCCCGATAAAAACCCTGCGCCTGACACGGAACCAGACTCTTCCCCCACCTCCACAACTGTCACCGCCACTAGGGATTCTGACAAATACATGTATTACTACGACATCACCGGTGGGTCACGTTCCATCTATGTGCATGTAAACAATTTGCCAGATAACGTCTCCAAGGTCCGTGTGCTGTTCGATGCAGAGGTCCCAACTATATATCAGGAAACTGGAATAGCTTGGAATTCATTCGGATACACCATTACGACAGATGATGGGGATTGCTACTATGGAGATTCTGAAGTGGCGGGAGCCAGGGTCTACAACACGTGGATTGCTCGAATTGGAAAGATTCCGCAGACAGTAGTTACCGACCTTGACACTCTTGAATATGGCAATGTCGTAAGAGTTGGAGAAGTTTACGACGGCACAGACGGTGAACATGCGGAGACCACGGATCAACGTATGATAATGCTCGCGGGCATTTATGCGTACCGCCATGTGGATGTATTCGGCGAGGCGGTTATCGGCTTGTATTCGCCAAGTTCTGGCGAACAGATGTCTCAAGATGAGTACGACAGCTATGTTGCTAACTATGGCTTGGACAAAACTTATGCCCCGATGACAATCGAGAGAGATGGGACGACCTATTACCTCTACAAGATTGACAAAACAAATCATACCAATAACGGAACCACTAATCAGACAGTATTTCCTGTCGCAATTTTCGAAAATTTGACGCAGGAGAAATACCTCGTCAAGGAGCTCAAGGCGCCAGAAGGATATTCTATATCCAGAACCAAGGAGAAGCTGATCACTAGGGAAACCAGCAGCTATTATCCTGGAGACCCCTGCTCTGATGCGGCTGACGATTTCTTCTCCGATTCAGCGGGAGAGGAACTTCCCGGTGAACTTCCAGGCACAGGTTCGTTCGGAATTGTACCGTTCATCGTCGGTGGTCTGGCGATAATGGGCGTAGCAGGGTTTGGGTTGTACAAGCGGAAGCAAGGTAGAGACAATGGATGATTCGTCAAACGCGAATGCCGAAGTGCAGGAGAAAGGCGCGGAAGGCAAGCGTTCTGGCGAGTCCAAGAGAAAAAACGGCGGGCGCACGCATCATGTCAGGAAGGCGGTTAGAATCGCCATTCTGGTAATCGGTGCGGCGCTCGCCGTGATTGTTATAACGGGCCTTGTGATGCTTGTGAGGTGGGTAGTGCTCTCCAACCAGGCCAGCAGCGAGAACGCCGCTATTCTCGAGCTGGTGGAGGCTCAGATGCCGAGTACTGCCTCGTTGCCCACATGGGATCCTGATTCTGGTCCGCTCACTGCCGTGGATGTGAACGGTGAATCGTTTGTTGGAGTGCTCGAAATACCATGGTCCAACTCGAAGCTTCCGGTTAAAGCCGCCTGGGTAGATGGAGACTTATCGCCTGGGGTCTACTCTGGAACTCCAAGTCACAACGATTTGGTGATTGGAG
The DNA here is from genome assembly GCA_050946255.1 of Coriobacteriales bacterium. Classification (GTDB taxonomy): domain Bacteria; phylum Actinomycetota; class Coriobacteriia; order Coriobacteriales; family CADBOM01; genus JBMNUL01. The sequence goes on from JBMNUL010000040.1 coordinate 11,447, forward strand.
GTCCGAATCTTAACGGGGTGTTCGGTGGAATAGAGACGATTCCCGACAAGCAGGCGATTTCGTTCACTGATATGGAGAACCGCACATACAACTTCTTCGTCGTTGCTGCGGAGACCCTGCCGGCATCAGAATTGGATACGGTCGACGATGACCCAAGTGACTGGGATCTCACCTTGTTTTGTTCCTCTCCAAGTGGAACGCAGATAGAGATACTTAGGCTTGCATCGACTTTCTAATTTTCTTTCTTTCAGTGCAAGACTGGATATTGGAAAGGGCCTGTGGGTAGGCCTGTAGGTCGGGGGGTTGAGCGCGCTCCGATTGGCGCCACCGTAGTACTACAAGCCTGCAGGTCGGGTTCGAGTAATGCACGACTGGGTTATACCACAGCCACGCTAGGTCGGCAGGTGGGGGTTGAGCGCGGCTTATCCGATGACAGCGCAGCAAGGGTATGCCACCAGGCTTGAAATTCACAGCCACGCTAGGCCAGCAGGTCGGGGGATTGAGCGCGCTCCGACTGGCGTCACCGTAGCTACTACAAGCCCACATGTCGGGAAGAGTGCGGCCTGGGATGATAGCGTAGCTATGGAAAACCCGCAGGTGAGAGCGCTGTTTTTTCTTTGTATAAGCGCGATGATAATTCCAGCTATTTCTCCAATATAAACAGGTAAATAAATATAATCATATTTATTTAGTAGCATTTACTGGGGTAATCGAAAAGCTGAAAAAATAAATCTATAGAACATTACATTTATTTTGTTATAATCCAGTAAGCCATAGTTTATTCTTAGCTATAGTTTTTCTTTTGAACGGTTTTTGAATGTGGGGGTTGCAATGGGGAGTACATTTGTCCCGCAGCATCTGCGGGGAAGGATAGGTGCAGCTTTTTACAAAGTCTTTCTGGTATTTTGTGCAGTGGTTCTGTTGTTGGGGATTGCTTTGCCCACCAATACTGCGTATGCAGATGATGATGTGAGCAATAATTCAGAAGCTCCATACCCGAACTACAATGCGGGTGATGACTATATCGAACGATTGGGCATCGAGCCCACCTATCACGTCAATTCGCCCTCGAGCACTCGGCTCAATGTCCTCGACGAGATTGCTGATGGCAAAGTGCAACGCGGTAACTACGTGTTTGCCAAGACCGATGAGCAGGCTTTGGAAAAGGGATTCGACATCAGGGGCGATGTCGACAACATAGATGACACCTACCTCGTGAACGAAGACAATACCCAGCTCCGCAAGCTCATAATCAAGACAGACAGCGGCACCCTGCCTTACTATGTCCGACATACCGAGATCGTCCCCGCGGGAGACGAGCCTTCGGTTGAGGGCGTGAGCCGCTATGTCGTGGATGAGAATCTCTCGTTTGTGGAACCGGGGGAGGGGAGCTCCACCACTGCTCCTGGCACCTATTTGTCGCTAGGTGAATCGAACCTGAGCCCTTCATACCGGTTCGACCCCGATTCGGAAAAGGGTCCCGATCTAAATGAAAGCTATCTCGACAGCACCGGGACCGCCACGGTGTACCTGATGCCTGTTGACACGACAGACGAGGATGGCAACGCAACGCACGATTGGTACTGGTGCACCAACCCCACTGCAGCCGCTCCCATGACCAACAGCTATTATTACGAATTGCCCTTCGAGCTGTCTCCCCAGACTCAGTATGACAGCGGCAAAGAGGTCATGTACCTCATGAACACGGTGCTCGAGAACGCCGGCCTGAATGATACGAACACTGAGGCCGAAGCACATTCGAGCACGACCGGGCTTCCCAACCTCAAGGTTGCCTACCAGGCTCTCCGCAGCGAGTACATCAAGGCTCTGAGCGCCAGCAGCAGCTCAACTGAGAAAACCGCGCTCGACCCCAACATCACGTATGGTCAGCTGCACGATAAGCTCATGACTCTCCTCGAGGGCGGCACAATCGCCGAGGGAACCATCTATGAGCAGACGATAACTGCACAGACCGACGATTACTCTGCCGACAACGTCCCCGATCTCTCTAGCACTGGATATTGGGAGGCGGCACATGTAAGCGTCCTGGGCATCGAGTATGCATTCCTCAGCTACCTCCAGGGTTGGCCCATGGACGGCATGGACGTTTTCCAGGGTGGTACAAATAGAATAATTTTGGGCTTTGTCGAGAATAACACCCGCACTTACGGCGCGCGTGCGATGGCTCGTATTTTGGTGGCTTATGCCGAAGCCGCACGTGACAATGGGCTGCTGGACAGCGTGAATGCAAACGCCACGTTCGATCTGACGACAAGCGATGTCACAAGAGCAGATGGCACCACGACCGTGACGGTCAAGCCCGATACGACGAACGTCTCGAGTCTATCGTTTGAGTTCCCGAGCGGGGTTACCGTCGAATCCATGACCAATGGCGGGGAAAGTGTTACCCCGAGCAGCACCTCGACAGATGACAGCGGTGTGACCACGTATACCTTCTCGGATAGTTCGAGCTTCCCCGATACCATTGAGCTATCAGCGGCGACGACGGACGAGAACATCCTGCGCGATGACGTGCTGTTCACTGCGGTCGGTTCGACCAAGACCGTCGCGAAGACATTCGTCAACTCCAACGATCTCTACCAGGACTCGACGACTGGACACTGGGTTGTGCGTGAGTTCGTGCGTGCAAACGACCCTACCAGCTCTTCCTCGTCTACTGACAAGACCGGGCAAGAGATGAGCCAGTCAGTGTTCAAGTTCACTCCTGAATATCAGTCGCTACATGCGCGCATCAACCTGACCGCTCTTTCTGAAGATACAGGTTCGATATCTGTCCAGAAGGTGTGGAGCAACGTCGATACTGATGATCGAGGAACCGTCGAGTTCACGCTTTACCAGAATGGCACCAGCACGGGCCGTGTCCTCTCTCTTGACGGTACCGCCGATACGAACACCTCCGCCTATCAGTATGAGGATTCGGCTTGGCATGGCGTGTTCACCAATCTTGACAAGACTGATGATAATGGCGATGCCTACACCTACACTGTCGTAGAGTCCACGGACAGCGGTAGTTGGGATTTGACCGACACTCAGGAGGCAACGACATACACCGATGAATCCACGACGGTAGAAGGCAGCTACATAGGTGATGCTACGGAAATATCCGGCAGCTCTTTCTACGACGCGACTATCACCGATGAGGAAGCCACCGTTGTGTACTGCCTCGATCCCACCAAGGCATGGCCGAACAACACCACATACAGCTCCAAGGTCATCAATGTGATGAACGATGAGCTGCAGTCGCTGCTGAGTAGCTCGAGCTCCACATTGAAGGACGACCTTCTTAGCGTCATCTACAATGGTTATTCCACCGATGCGGCCGGCATCCAAGACACCTACGGTCTTACAGATACGGAATTCAAGGAAGTCACCCAGGCGGCGGTGTGGAGGTATGTGCAGCCAGACACCTGGTCGACCGCACCCTCAGAATTTTCTACCGACATGCAGCAGGCATTCTATGCTCTGATCGGCGAGGACAATACTGAGAACGTCACTTTGGCAACTCCTCCGGATGGATATGCTCTCACGGTATACGAGAGTTCGGACAGCACCTATCAGGACATGCTGAGCGCGGTTCTGGTGACGTCAGACACGTGGCAATTCACCAACACCGGTGTGGATACCTATGACATCGATTTCTCCAAGGTGGATGCTGGTGGAAACGAGCTCTCCGGAGCATCAATAACGATTCTGGACTCCGACGGTGACGAGGTGGCCTCTTGGACCAGCACTGGAGAGAACCAGACCGTGAGCCTTGAGGCGGGCACCTACACCTTCCGCGAGACCTCTGCACCCGATGGATACGAAGCTGTGACAGACATCACGTTCACGGTGAGCTCCGATGGGACCGTGACGGTGGACGATGCCAATGGAAATGGTGTCGAGGTCAGCGGGACGACTTTGATCGTCACCGACGAGGCATCCGCAGATACATTCGACATCGACTTCTCGAAGGTGGATGTTGGCGGAAACGAGCTCTCTGGAGCTGCGATAACGATTCTGGACTCCGACGGCAACGAGGTGGAATCCTGGACGAGCACGGGCGAGAACGAGACCGTGAGCTTGGAAGCGGGCACATACACCTTCCGTGAGACCTCTGCCCCAGACGGTTACGAAGCGGTGACCGACATAACCTTCACGGTGAGCTCCGACGGTACTGTGACGATAGACGACGCCAATGGAAATGGAGTCGAGGTGGATGGGGCCACGGTGGTCGTAACCGACCAAGCAACTGAGACGTTCGACATTGACTTCTCCAAGGTCGACGTCGGCGGGAACGAGCTCTCTGGAGCAGCGATAGAGATTCTGGATTCCGACGGCGACGTTGTGCAATCCTGGACGAGCTCGGGTGAGACCGAGACCGTGACTCTGGAGGCGGGCACCTATACCTTCCGCGAGACATCCGCGCCTGACGGCTACGAGGCTGTGACAGACATAACGTTCACTGTTAGCTCCGATGGGTCCGTGACGGTGGACGATGCCAATGGAAATGGAGTCGAAGTGGATGGGACGACTTTGATCGTCACCGACCAGGCCTCCACGACCGATACGTTTGTCATCGACTTCTCCAAGGTCGACGTCGATGGGAACGAGCTCTCCGGTGCCGAGATAGTGATTCTGGACTCCGATGGCGACGAGGTGGCCTCTTGGACCAGCACCGGCGAGAACCAGACCGTGAGCCTTGAGGCGGGCACCTACACCTTCCGTGAGACGGCGGCTCCCGACGGCTACGAGGCTGTGACGGACATCACCTTCACGGTGAGCTCCGACGGAAGCTTGACCGTTGACGATGCCAACGGGAACGCCGTCGAGGTGGATGGGACCACGCTCATCGTCACCGATGATGCCACGGGGACTACTACAACTACGACGACTACCACCAGCTCTTCCAGCACTACTACTTCCACGATGCCGCGCACTGGCGATCCCTCCATTGCGCTCGTAGTCATAATGGTGGCATTGGCTGGGACCGGCGTTGTTTGCATAGCTGGGCATCGCCGTAAGCGGGACGAAAAATAATGAGCACCTGCTAGATGCCGTTGATTGACTTGAAAGGTGGCTGCATGTGCAGCCACCTTTTTTGCAGGGCAGAAGGTTGCACGGAGGTTGCATGGAAGGTTGTACGGGAGTGCTCATACCCTACCAATGAGCGAAGAAAACGCCACGGCATTTATAGAAGCAGCAGCAAGAAATCAGCTTAAATTACCATCTCTGGGTAATCGAGATTGAATTTAGATTGAATCCCAGATTGAATCGGGCATTTAAAACAGGCCCATCCAGATTTGAGGGATGACCTGCGGAAATGAAAAATCGAACCCCTCTCCTGGGAAGGGGAAGGGTTCGACTAAAGTTCTATTGGTGGAGCTAAGGGGGATCGAACCCCTGACCTCATGACTGCCAGTCATGCGCTCTCCCAGCTGAGCTATAGCCCCAAAAAGGCAACAAAGAGAGTATAGCGAAGCACGCCGTCTTTTCAAGTTCGCAATACGAGGGCGCAAGGAAAAAGCCCACAAACGGACGTCGATTTAGCTGCTCATGATCCCCATATTTCAAATGGCATCCAGCCCGGATTTCTCGAGCCTGGCCTGGGTCCCTGTCTGGTAGCTCGAGCATCCAGCCTGGATTTCTCGGCATCGGGCGGCATACACTGGGTCTCCCATCAGGCAGCTCGAGTCTCCAGCCTAGATTTCTCAAGTCTAGCCTGGACCTCTCTGTCTGGCGGCATGGAGCTTCCAACACCTCCAACGCCGGATTCCCCACTTGCAGGTTATATCGAGTATCCCAGACCTCCTTGCTTCCCAGCATCGCGCAAGCTCGACAGCAGCTCGCGCATCTGCCTGAAGTCGCGCACGGCCCAGCGAGCCTGAGTGGGACCGACCCCGACTTTCACAGTCCAGACGTTATCGGGGGCTGTTCGGAACATGTCCTCGTCGGTCTGGTCATCACCAGCGGCGAGGGTGAACTCAACTCCCGGCTTCGAATACCACCTGTAGGCGGCAGATCCCTTGTCGGCGTTGGCCATCTTCACCTCGATGATCTTGTTGCCGAGCGTCAGCTGGAGTCCGAGGTCGACGACAACATCTGCCAGCGCGGCGTGAATCTCGGACACACGGCGTTCGGACAGCTCGGGACTGCACGCGCGGTAATGCCAAACGAGCGAGAAGTCCTTCTCTTCCAGATGCGAGCCTGGTGTGCGGTCGACAAATGCCTGCAAGATTGGGCGTATGCGGGGCATCCACGAATTGTCGAGAGGAACGATGGTGTTCCAAGTTTGCGATTTGTGATCCCAAAGCCAGGCACCGTGCTCTGCGACCATGTCGATGTCGAGACCCGAGAACCAGGTCTCGAGTGTGTTCTTGTCTCGGCCCGATAGGATTGCAAGCTCGTTGTGCGGGTCTGATGAGAGGTCGCTCAGAATCGAGAGAAGTTCGGCATCGGGGATTGTGGACGACGGATCTGCCGCAAACGGAACCAGCGTGCCGTCGTAGTCGA
>JBMNUL010000041.1:0-17850 GCA_050946255.1 Coriobacteriales bacterium
TTTGTGCAAAACGATGGGGCACGTGCCGAAGACGGCACGTGCCCCTTTTTCCGTCTGATTTTCGAAGCGGTCAGATCTTGTACATGAAGTCGAAGACGTCCTTGCGCTGCAGGCGAATTTGCAGGCCCAGATCCTCGCCGTCCTTCTCCAGCTTGTCCTGCACTTGCTCGAACGGGCACTTGTCCTCGTCGAGTGTCACGAGCATGGTCATCGAGAACATGTCGTTCAAAATCGTCTGACGGATGTCGTCGATGTTGGCCCCGCACTCGTATAGAGTCGATGACACGGTTGCCACGATTCCGGTGCGGTCTTTTCCCAGGACTGAGACGACGGCGCTTGTCTTCATGGGTTTCCCTCCAATTTCATGGCACGCTGGCAGTTTCACTGACGGCGAGCTGGATTGTTTCGTTGGACAGTCAAGAAGTATACGACAAATGCGGGCGAGTCTGTCCTTGCGTTAAAATACAGGCGTTCTCTTTACCGCTCGAAGGGGTCCGGGGTCTGTTTCCTCGACACGGCCGGGCCTTCCTGGGACTTTCGGCAGGCGAAATCATGAAGATATCTGTGGGCGATGTGGTCAGTCTCAAGAAGCAGCATCCTTGTGGCGCCAACGAGTGGAAGGTCTTCCGCGTGGGCGTGGACATCGGACTCGAGTGCACAGGATGCGGCCGCAAGGTCGTCATGGCACGTTCGGAGTTCGAGAGGAGATACCGTTCTCACGTGGAATAGGCTCGTTGCCACGCGGATTCCTGCTCCTGGGTTGAGGCGATACCGACATCACGTGGAGCAGGGTCCTTCTCGGGGCGGGGAACGAAATCGCGGCGCGATCAACCGCGGTCGACATGCGCAAACATCGCGCTTTTGGAAATTGAAGGATTTCGCGGAGGTATCTACCATTGGCTCAGGCTGGCGAAGAACGCGGGGAGCTTGACGAATACGATGTGTCGGAGGGACGCAAGGTCCCCGACATTGCGATTGGCACGATATTCGAGCACAATCTTGTGGTCGAGCGTCCTGCTGGTGAATCTCCCACTCCCATATTGCTGATGGTCAGCGGAGGCTCCGACTCCACGGCCATGTGCCTTCTTGCCGAGGAGTTCTCGACGAACGGGCTTCTGGACAGAGGTTCCATCACCGTCTTGCACGTGAACCACGGCCTGCGAGGAAACGATTCCTACAACGACTCCCTTTTCGTGGAGAAGCTGGCGGGGTACTGTGGCTTTCGCTATGAGTTGAGGTACATCGACATCTTCTCCCACCTCGACCAGTTCGGTGGAAACGTCGAGAGCGCCGGACGCCATCTGAGGTACGAGGTGGCCTTGGAAATCTTGGGGGATTTGTGCGAGCAGGCGGGGGTCGATGTCGAGGATGGCCGGATCTGGGTCGCCCATACTCAGGATGACAGGGTCGAGACCTTCTTCATGCGCGCGATCGTGGGGACTGGCCCCGGAGGCTTCGCGAGCATCAGATATCGAAACGGCAATATCGTCCGTCCTCTGCTCGAGACCACGAGAATTCAGCTCCGAGACTACATTTGCCTCCGAATGGAGCAGACCCATTGGCATCTCGACGACGATGTGGTGGCACAGGCTCCGCACGGGTACTGGCGCGAGGACTCCACCAATTACGACACCACCGGATTCCGCTCTTTCGTCCGTCACAGGCTGATTCCGGTGGCCAGGGAGAGAAACCCGATTCTCGGGACAACCTTGAGCCGCACGATCGACCTGATCACCGACGAGAGCGACATGCTCGAGAGAATGGTCGACAAGGTCATCGAGGATTCCGCGGAGATGGGTGAAGGCTCGGTGTCTCTGCAGGTAGACGCACTTGACGAGCTGGAGGTTCCGCTGAAGCGCAGGGTTGTATACAGGCTTTGCAAGGAGGTCCTGCCGATCAGCGACCGCATCGAGGAACGGCACATCGACATCATCCTGTCCTCCTACTCCCGGCCGAACTTCTCGATGGACCTTCCTGGTGGCGCGAGGGTGAGAAACGAGTACGGCAAGCTCGTGTTCGACAGCCGGGAAGCCCGCTCCGGCGCTTACGGTTCGGATTCTCGCGAATATTCCGACAACGTGGAGCTCCCGGTGCCGGGGCATGTGTTCATCGGAAACGACGTGAAGGTCGAGGTTTCCTACGTCGACCCTTCCGAGTACGACGACGCCCTTGGCTATGTCAGGGAGCATTCGGACTCGGACACCATCTTCGTCGATGCCGCCCGCCTCGAGGCCGCCTGCCACGACAACACCGGTGGAAACGGGGCCGATGACCGCATCAACCTCCAGATTACCCACAGGAAAGAGGGAGACTTCGTGTGCCCGCTCGGGATGAACGGCGCGCACAAGAAGCTCTCCGATGTCTTCGTGGACAAGAAGGTGCGGCGCTCGGCCCGCGACGATGCTCTGGTGATCAGGGCGGGGGAGTCGATAGTATGGGTCGTGGGAGTCGTCGTGGACGAGCGGTTCAAGGTCGATGCCGGCAGCCAGATGCTTCGCATTAGTGTGAAGATTGTATAGAGTTGGCGGCGCTTTTCGCCGCGTGCTGCCAATATTTGCCAACGAGCAAGGTGAGATGATCGATATTGCAACTTCAGTGCATACAATCTCAAAATAACGTTTGGTAGAATTTTCGCTTGGGCAATGTTTCCAGCTGCAACGTGATCCAGGCTTAGCTTGGGACCATGTTGCCAGCCGTGGCATGACCCAAGCTGTGTAGGCGGACTGGAAGCCCGTCCGAAGTTTTGGAACATAATGTGGCCGAAAAAGGCCATGCAATCAGGAGCTTTCGCAGATGTTCGATGAACTCAACACATCTTTTCTGGGAAACACCCTCGATCCCAGCGAGGACGAGGGCAAGGAGACGATGATCAAGGTCGACCACGTTTCCATGATCTTCAATGTCGCAAACCAGAAACTCAACAGCCTGAAAGAATACTTCATCGCAATCGCACGTCGCGAGCTGAGGTTCAAGGAGTTCCGTGCCCTGGACGACATCTCCTTCGAGGTGAAGAAGGGAGACGTCTTCGGAGTGTTGGGGACCAACGGCTCTGGAAAGTCCACGACGATGAAGATAGTGGCCGGGGTTCTGGAGCCCACCAAGGGAACTTGCGAGGTGCACGGCAAGATCGCGCCTCTGATCGAGCTGGGCGCTGGGTTCGACAAGGAGCTGACCGCACGCGAGAACGTCTATCTGAACGGCGCGCTCTTGGGGTACTCGAAGGAGTACATCGACGACCACATGGACGAGATCATCGATTTCGCAGAGATAGAGCAGTTCATGGACATGCCCCTCAAGAACTACTCCTCCGGAATGATCGCCCGAATCGCATTTGCAATAGCCACCACCGTTGTTCCAGACATCCTGATCTGCGACGAGGTCCTCTCGGTTGGGGACTTCATGTTCAGGCAGAAGTGCCAGAGGCGCATCAACGACCTTATCGAGAACCATGGCGTCACAGTCCTGATCGTCTCGCACAGCAACGCCCAGATCGAGAACATGTGCAACAAGGCGATGTGGATCGAGAAGGGCCACATGCGCATGATCGGGTCGGCCAAGGACGTGTGCAGCGCGTACAGGGTCGTTGGAGGAAGAGAGGGCTCTCCGGAATCGGAGAAGCGCCTTATCCAGATGATGAACTACCGCCGCTCCGAGGAAATCAACGAGTATTACAGCAAGCCCACCGGGCGAGACAGGTACTCCACCTGCGTGAGCGTTGCCAAAGAATACATGGAGGGCAAGAAGGCCGTGGTGCTGGCCCCAAGTGACAACCTTCCGATAATCGCCACAGCCAGCTCCCTGACCTCTATAGTCGACGGGGCCCTTTTCAACTGCGATTCGGAAAGGCTCAAGAACTCCACCGCGGGGGCAATCCGTTCATTGGAACCAGACCAGGTCTTCATCATGGGAGGCACGGATATCCTCGCACCTAGGATCGAAAACGATGTCGAGGACGAGACGAGAGTCGAGCCGGTGAGGTTCGACACCTCCGACCCATATGAGATGAGCTTTAGAGTGTACGAGTATGGGATGCAAGGCGAGCGCAAATGGGGGAATTCAGCGCTTGTGGTCTACAAGGATTGCGATGCTGGGATTCTCACGATGTTGCCGAGGATCTGCTCTGAAAAGATGCCGGTGTTCTACGTCAGCCCAACCGATGACGACGTGAATTCCAAAATCCTGGACATCCTCTCCCAGGGTTTCGAGAGGGTAATCGTCGTCGAGAACGGTGAATCCCTGCCGGAAGAGTTCATGAACCGCATCTCGGAAATGGATTTGGAAGTGGTCCGGTTCTCGGACGACGACCCCATGATCTTGAACAAGCAGATAGACGACTGGATGGACATGGAGGACGCCAGCGAGGGCAAGGAGCTGCCGGAACGTCTCGTCGTCAGCACGCTCGACAACCCCATCGACACGTATTTCATCGGTCCTTTCGCGGCGAACAAGAAAGCACAGGTCCTCCTGATTGCGCCATCGAGTCTAGATGAGACGGCAAAGGCGTTTGACTTCATCGACCAGAGGCACGGCGGCATCAAGCAGCTCTACTTCCTGGGCGGGAACTCCAAGATCTCAGATGATGACAAGGCGGCATTCACCCGAACGGTGCTGTATGTGAGAGACAAGTACAGCGGGAATCTCGTCAAGAGCGACCTCCTCGGTGAAGAGGACGAGGCCGAAGTGGAAGAGAACACGGAAGAGGGAACCGAAAAGGCAGCGGAGGACGAAAAAGCTCCCGTCGACAAAGAGGTTGTGGCCTGATATGCCCCGCGTTTCCGTCATCGTTCCCGCTTACAACGCCGAGGACTACATCGGCGAGTGCCTGGCAAGCGTCCTGATGCAGGATCTTTCGGACTTCGAGCTCATAGTCGTGGACGATGGGTCGACCGACTCCACGAAAGAGATTGCGGAGGCCTTTGCCGCAAACGACCCCAGGGTCAAGGTGATCTCGCAGGAGAACAGCTTCGCAGGTGTTGCCAGGAACAACGGGATGGACTCCGCATCCGGGGAGTTCCTCTATTTCCTGGATGCCGACGACTTCATCCAGCCCGACCTCCTCGGCAAGATGAAGGCGAGGATGGACGAAACCTCCTGCGACGTGGTGGTTTGCCGTTCGAACTTCTACTACACCGAGACGGGGGAGCGAGAGCCCCTGGAGAGCGGTCTCGATCTGGTGGACATGGGAAGGGTTTACAGCAGGGAGAGCCTTCACGACCTGATGTTCAGGTTCTGCGCCGGTTGGCCTTGGGACAAGATGTTCCGCACGAGCTTCGTGAAACGCCACGGTTTGCGTTTTCAGGCCTTGAGGACCACCAACGACGCCTACTTCGTCTTCTGCGCGTTGATGCTGGCGAACAAGGTTGCGTTCGTCGACGAGTCGCTCGTCAACCATCGAACGCAGATCTCCACATCGCTCGAGCGGACGAGGACAAAGTCATGGGACAACGCCATCGAGGCGGCCCTCGCAATCGAGAAGCGAATCGACGATGAGGGACTCACCGAACTCTTCAGGCGCAGCTTCCTCAACTGGCTGATCGATTTCTCGGTGTGGAATTTCGAGACGCTGGATTCCGAGTCCAGAAAGGGGCTTCTGGAGAAGATCCGCCAGGTTGTGCTTCCCAGGCTCCCGCTCGATTCCCCCGACTTCTTCTACCTCTCCAACAATTACGAGGCTGCGAATGCGTTCGCAAAGGATCCGGTAGATGCGTTGGCAGATCTGACAAAATGCCAGAGGGACCTCATGAATGCGAGACGCGAGCTGGAGGAGTTCAAGAATTCCAAAACCTATCTCGCCGGGCAGATCGTGTCGGCCCCGTTCAAGGCCATCATGGGTGAAGACCGATAATCCGCCTGTGAGCATGATTATATCGGCTGCGTAAATGTGACTCTTTAAAGTGGAATATTGAGTAATAATCAGGGTTCCCGAATTGTAAAGTGAGATAGTATATATAGGCTTGATTCCAACGGAAAAAGGAAGAGGATTTCACATAAATGAACCCTGGGGACGTCAAGCAGGTTCTTTACTCCGAGGAGAGCATCGCCCGGACTGTAAGGCAGATGGCCTATAGGATCAACGAGGACTACAAGGGGAAGGAACTCGTGACGGTGTGCGTTCTCAAGGGCGCATGCATCTTTCTCACCGACTTGGTGCGTCAGCTCGACCTCGACGTCGTGATGGAATTCATGGTGGTGTCGAGCTATGGTTCCTCTGCAAAATCTTCTGGAGTCGTGAGGATCAAGAAAGACCTCGAGCAGGACATCTCTGGAAAGGATGTTCTGGTGGTCGAGGACATCATGGACACCGGGCTCACGCTGAAGTATCTCAAGAAGAACTTGGAATCCCGTCATCCCAACTCCGTTGAGGCGGCAGTTCTGTTGAGGAAGGACCTTGGAGAAGAGCCGGCAATAATGCCCAAATATGTTGGCATGGTTTGCCCCAACGAGTTCGTGGTGGGATATGGATTGGATTATAACGAGAGGTACAGGAACCTCCCGTATATAGGAATTTTGGACGAGAAGGTCTATTCGTAGCCGAGGGGCGCCAAGCGCATCCGGTCACGTACAGATTTGAAAATTGGAGTTGCAAATTGGAAAACAACAAGGCTAACAGGTCGCGAATCATCTACACGATCCTCATCCTGACGTTTATCTTCGTGCTGATGTTCCAGTTCTTCAATGCCAGCACGCCGCAGACGGAGAGCCTGTCCACCAGCGAGTTTGTCGCTGCTGTGGAAGAGGATAGGGCAGTCGAGGTCAACTATACGGCGAGTTCCGGAGTGATCAACGGAACTTATCGCAAGGAAGGCTCCTCCTCTACCTCGACTCCAGTGGAATTCACGTCGACGTATGTTGGCGAGGAATCGCTCAACGAGTTGATGGCTGCGCATCCGAACATCAAGTACAACGTCGATGTATCGTCCAACAGCGTCTGGATAACGCTTCTCACCACGATTCTGCCGCTCATCATCATAATCGTGGTCTTCTGGTTCTTCATGAGCCAGATGCAAGGCGCCAACAACAAGCAGATGCAGTTCGGCAAGACGAAGGCCCGCAAGGCCATAGAGGAGAGGCCCAAGGTCAAGTTCTCCGACGTCGCTGGAATCGATGAGGCGGTAGAGGAGCTCAAGGAGATCCGAGACTTCCTCGCCAGTCCTCAGAAGTACGAGCGCATGGGCGCCAAGATTCCCCATGGCGTTCTGCTGGTAGGCCCTCCGGGAACAGGTAAGACCCTTCTTGCCAAGGCCGTCGCAGGCGAGGCCGGCGTTCCGTTCTTCTCGATTTCGGGTTCCGACTTCGTAGAGATGTTCGTCGGTGTGGGTGCCTCCCGTGTGCGCGACCTGTTCGACCAGGCGAAGCAGGCAGCTCCCTCGATAATCTTCATCGACGAGATCGACGCCGTGGGCCGTCAGCGTGGCGCTGGTCTTGGAGGTGGCCACGATGAGCGCGAGCAGACGCTGAACCAGCTGCTCGTCGAGATGGACGGTTTCGAGGACCATCAGGCCGTGATAATGATCGCGGCAACGAACCGCGTTGACATTCTCGACCCGGCACTTCTCCGTCCTGGACGTTTCGACAGACAGGTCGTAGTCGACAGGCCGGACCTCAAGGGCCGCGAGCAGATCCTCAAGGTCCATTCCAAGGGCAAGCCCCTGGCATCCAACATCGACCTTTCCAAGATGGCACAGCTCACCTCTGGCTTTACCGGAGCTGACCTCGCGAACCTCATGAACGAGGCGGCCCTTCTCGCAGCCAGGAGAAGCCATCAGACGATCACCAACGACGACATGAACGAGGCCATGGAGCGCGTCGTGGCAGGCCCTGAGCGCAAGAGCAGGATCATGACGGACCAGGAGAAGAAGACGATTGCATATCACGAGTCCGGGCACGCTCTCGTCGGGCACATGCTGAAGCACTCCGATCCAGTGCACAAGATCTCGATCATCGCGCGCGGCCAGGCTCTTGGATATACGCTGTCCATCCCAGAAGAGGACCATTTCCTGCAGAGCAAGAACCAGATGATCGACGAGCTTGCGATGTTCTTGGGCGGGCGTGTTGCCGAGGAGGTTGCAATCGGCGACATCACCACTGGTGCGAGCAACGACCTCGAGCGCGCGACCAAGATGGCAAAGCAGATGGTCACCCGCTACGGCATGACCGATGCGCTGGGGCACCAGGTCTACGGCGAGGCGAACCACGAGGTGTTCCTCGGCCGCGATTACGGCGCGAACCCAGATTACTCGGAGGAGACTGCGAACAAGATCGACGTCGAGGTCACCAAGCTCATGTCGAATGCGCATGACATGGCCTACAAGATCCTCACCGAGCACCGCAAGCAGCTCGACACTATGGCCAAGGTCCTCCTCGAGCGCGAGACCGTAGAGGGCGAGGCCGTCAAGGCATTGCTCGACGACAAATGGGACGAGTACCTCGCACATGAGGACGAGATACTGGCCAAGAAGAAAGCTGCCGAGGCTCAGACCATCGAGGATGAGTCCAGGGGCACCAGAAGGCCAACTGCCAGGAAGGCCCCGCGCGAGCGCAGGGCAGAGGAGCAGGCCCGCAAGATCCGCGAGGCAAGTGGAGAGTACGAGCCCTTCGCTCCTCCAGAGGACGGCAGGCCAGTAGATGACGGTTACACGATCAGCAAGATCGATGACAAGGGGAAGAAGGGCGAGGGAAAAAGCTCGCCAGAGGAAGACGGTCAGTACGAAATGCCAACGGAGGACGGGAGCTCATTCGATGATTCCCCAACCATCGATGATTCTTCCAAATCGGATGACGATTCGGATGACCGCCGCTAGGTGTGTCAGGAGACTAGGAAAATGGACAACGATACCCAGGAGTACGTAGACCACGAGAAAGTCGAGAAGGCAGTGAGGATGATTCTCGAGGCTATCGGGGAAGATCCCGATCGAGAAGGCCTCAAGAAGACCCCCGCAAGGGTTGCTCGAATGTACGAGGAAGTCTTCGCTGGTATGCATCAGGATCCTGCCTCGTACTTCGAGACGATGTTCGATGAGAACCATCAGGAGATGGTGCTTGTAAAGGACATCCCGGTTTACTCGATGTGCGAGCATCATCTTGTGCCGTTTTTCGGCAAGGCCTTCGTCGCGTATGTCCCTGGAGACTCGGGAAAGGTCTGCGGCCTCTCGAAGATCGCCAGACTCGTCGACTGCTACGCCAAGCGTCCGCAGGTCCAGGAGAGGATGACCTCCCAGATCGCGGATACCCTCATGGATGTCCTCGATGCATCTGGAGTCATGGTCATCATCGAATGCGAGCACATGTGCATGTCCATGCGCGGCGTCAAGAAGCCGGGCACCACTACCACCACTAGCGCAGTGCGCGGCACGTTCAAGACCAATTCCACCACCAGGGCCGAGGCCATGAACCACATCTACGGTCAGAGGCTCGTGTAAGAAAGCGATATAGATGATTTCTGGAAATCTCTTCACCAGACCGTCCGCACCGATTTGGAATGCAGGCGGCAGGAGACTTGTGCTCTCTCGTCCCCAGATCATGGGGATATTGAACGTCACCCCAGACTCGTTCTCAGACGGCGGTCTTCACAACGAGGCACCGGATGCAATCGCCTTTGCTCACGAGATGCTAGAGCAGGGGGCCGACATCATCGATGTAGGGGGAGAGTCCACGAGGCCTGGTGCCGATGCCGTTTCGGTATCCGAGGAGCTTTCGAGGGTTCTTCCCGTGGTCGGCGAGCTGGCGGACCAGGGTGTTTGCGTCTCGATCGACACCTATCACCCAGAAGTCGCTGCGGAATGCCTCGATGCCGGGGCGCTCATAATCAACGACATATCCGGGTTCTCCGACCAGCGAATGATCGAGCTTGCTGCCGACAGCGGTGCCGGAGTGATCCCGATGCACATGGCGGGAAGCCCAAAGAACATGCAGAAGGACCCACGCTACGACGATGCCGTGGGCGAGATCCGCTCTTACCTGCTCGACGTGGCTGCCAAGCTCGAGGAGGCGGGTGTGAGCCGCGATCGCATATGCATCGATCCGGGCCCGGGCTTTGGGAAGAACGTCCGCCACAACATGCAGCTACTCGCGGGAATGCAGCAGCTCTCCACGCTGGGATACCCGCTGATAGCCGCATTTTCCCGCAAGACCTCGCTCGGCAAGGTTACCGGGGTCGAGAAGGCGTCCGACAGGATCCTCTCCTCTGTGGCGGCATCGGTCTTGTCTTATTGCGGTGGCGCAAGGATTTTCCGCGTTCACGACGTTGCGCAGACCGTGGAGGAGCTCAAGGTCGCATCCAATGCAGCCTTTGCGCAGTTTGCAGAAGAAGACGGCGGGTTCTCAACGATGCTCCCTGGCAAGCGCGCAATCGTTGCCCTCGGGTCCAACATCGGCGACCCGGTGGCAAACATCGTCGAGGCCACGGCTAAGATCGATTCGATGCCAAAGACCCGGGTCATCAGGTCCAGCTCGATATTCCGCACCGAGCCCGCCTACTACGAGGATCAGGACACATTCGCCAACTCGGTTGTCTGGGTGCAGACCGAGCTCTCGCCCGACGACCTTCTCACCGAGCTGTTCAAGATAGAGGACGAGTTCCACCGCGTGAGGAAGATTCCCAACGGCCCTCGCACCCTCGACCTGGATGTGCTCGATTATCAGGGTGTCGTGAGCGACGACCCGCGGCTGATACTTCCTCATCCGAGGATTCTCGAACGCGATTTCACCGTGACCCCGATCCTCGAGCTGGAGCAGTTCATGCTCGACGAGATGGAGCCGTACGTGTTCTCCGAGAATGTCACAGAACCCGGAAACCGCGCAGAAGGGGATGCCTCCGTTGGAGGCTTCAAGCTTGCGGATGGGAAAAGGGTCGTGAGCGACGGAGTGCAGTACGGGAAGATTCTGGAGCGGCTTCTCGACTCGGATTCCGTCATATAAATCAATCTGGGCATGGGGATTGCTGGCGATTTACAATTCCGTGGCCAATACCTCTCGAATAACCTAAACTTAGGAGCAGGCTGCGATGGCATTTTCAGAAGCCCGCTTCGTCTGAATCAGAGGTGATTTGCATGGCCGGCAGGAACACTATGGACATCTTCGCCAAAGCGAAGAAGGACCGCCGCAAGATAACCATGGTCACATGCTACGACTACAGCATGGCCAGAATCGTGGACACTACCGATATAGATGCCATCTTGATTGGCGACTCAATAGGCATGACCATGCTCGGATACGACTCCACCTTGCCTGTGACGATGGACGACATGGTGAGGGCAACTCAGGCGGTGGTCCGGGGAACCACGAAACCCCTGATCGTCGCCGATATGCCGTTCATGAGCTATCAGGCTTCCTTCGAGGAGGGCATGCACAATGCGGCGCGCTTCCTGAAGGAGGCGGGAGCCAATGCCGTGAAGATCGAGGGTGCGACTCCGGCAACTCTGATGCTCATCAGGGAGCTCGTGGACCACGGGATCCCGGTGATCGGGCACTTGGGCCTCACCCCACAGTCGGTCAACGAATTTGGCGGCTACAAGACACAGGCCAAGGAGACACAGGACATAGCCGAGCTCCTCCTGGCGTGCGAGCACTATGTCGAAGCCGGTGTGAAGGCCACAGTGCTGGAGTGCATCCCCGCCGAGCTCGGAAAGCACATCACGCTCACCTTCCCGTTTGCGACGATCGGCATCGGCGCTGGTCCCGATTGCGATGGGGAGATCCAGGTTCTCCAGGATGTGCTTGGAATCAGCTCCCGCAACCCAAAGCACAGCACCAAGTTCATCGAAGGTGCGGAGATCATCGGCAACGCCCTCAGAGATTACGATGCGGCCGTGAAGGGCAAGACGTTCCCAACGGGCGACAACTCGTCCCACATCGACGAGCAGGCGATTTCCGATGCAGAGGACTATCTCGACGGAATGTACGATTCATACGACGACTCCGATGACTACCTCGACAACTAGTGGAAACGCCGCCAATGGGAGTTCTGGCGAGCTTCTGATCTGCGCCACACCAATAGGCAATCTGGGCGATGTCACCTCAAGGCTCCTAGACGCCTTCGATTCGTGTGACGTGATATATGCCGAGGACACCAGGGTGGCGCGGAGGCTCCTGTCTCACTTCGGCATGAGCTCTCCGGTGGTGAGATGCGACGAGAACGTCATCTCGGAGAAGGTCCCTGAGGTCTGCGAGAGGGTGCTCTCCGGACAGAGGGTGGTTTTCGTTTCCGATGCGGGGATGCCCTGCATCAGCGATCCCGGTCAGAAGCTGGTCGCGGCATTTCGAGAGCGGGGGCTCCCGATGACGGTGCTGCCCGGGGCATCGGCTGCGGTTACTGCCGTGGCAGGATGCGGGTTTCCGGGCAAGGCATATTACTTCGGGGGGTTCCTCCCGCGCAAAGCCGGAGAGCGGGTGCGGGTGCTGGAGGGGCTGGCAGACCTCGACGCCATGCTCGTTTTCTACGAGTCCAACCATCGCACCGCCGATACTCTCAGGGCGATAGCGAAGGTGTTTCCCAAGAGGCGGGTCTGCATGGCCCGCGAGCTCACCAAGGTTCACGAGGAATACGCCGTGATGCTCGCAGCAGAACTTGCGGACATGGTCGACTCCCGCGAGGGAGGTCTCAAGGGTGAGGTCGTGCTCGTGATAGAGCCGCCGGTTGAGGTCGAGGGGGAGATCGACCCCGAGAGCCTTCAGGAGGCTATCACCGAGAAGGCGCGGGAACTCTCTCTGCAGGAAGGGATGACCAGTCCCAAGATCGCCAAGCAGCTCGTCGCCATTTTCGGGATATCCCGCGATGAGGCCTATGAAGTGGCTCGCTCGTGCAATAGAAACGCAAGGCGGGGCAGCTAGGTTGTAAAATGTTTAAACGGCCGAGTTTGGAGCCAGGCCAATATCGAACCGGGCGAGAGCCGACCTTGTAGGAATAGACAGAGAGCCCTTCCGACATATCCGCAGCTCAAAGCGGAGCAGAGAAAGCCGGACCGAGAACAGGGCCCGCGAGAAAACCGTCTTTGAAAATTCCCTTGTAGCATCGAGGGGGAACGGGGAAACGATGGCAGAAAGCTTTTCTATTACCACTCCCATCTACTATGTGAACGACAAACCTCATCTGGGCACGGCATACACCACCGTCGCCGCCGATTCGCTTGCGAGATTCGAGCGAATGGACGGCAAGGACGTCTTCTTCCTGACCGGACTCGACGAGCATGGGCAGAAAGTGGCCGAATCTGCCGAGAAGAACGGGATGTCGCCTCAGGAATGGTGCGACATAATGGCCCCGAAGTTCGAGCAGACCTGGCGTGACCTCCTCATCACCAACGACGATTTCATCCGCACTACCGAGCCAAGGCACATACGCGGGGTCCAGGCGTTCTGGACAGACCTCTACGAGAAGGGTTGGCTCTACAAGGCCGCCTACTCCGGTTGGTATTGCGTGCACGAGGAAACCTACTACACCGAATCCGAGGTCGTGGAGATCGATGGGCAGAAGTGCTGCCCCGAGTGCCACAGGCCTCTCCGCTACAACGATGACGGCGAGGAGAACTGGTTCTTCAAGCTGTCAGAGTTCCAGGAGCCCCTGCTGAAGTTCTACGACGAGCACCCGGATTTCGTCCAGCCCACCACAAGGCGAAACGAGGTGGTCTCGTTCGTCAAGGGAGGGCTCAAGGACCTCTCGATCTCGCGCACGACCTTCGATTGGGGAGTTCCGCTGCCGTTCGACGAGGGCCATGTCACCTACGTTTGGATCGACGCTCTCCTCAACTACATCACCGCCATGGGTTACGGCGGCACCGAGGAAGAGGCTGCGGAGTTCAAACGTCGCTGGCCCGTTCAGTACCACTTCGTGGGCAAGGACATCATCCGCTTCCACTGCGTTATCTGGCCTGCGATGCTGATGGCGGCAGGGCTTCCGCTTCCCCAGAAGGTCTTCGCACATGGGTTCCTCCTCACAAAGGGGGAGAAGATGTCCAAGTCCACAGGAAACGCCGTGGCTCCAGCAGACCTCGTCAAGATCTTTGGAATCGATGCCTACCGCTACTATTTCATGACCGACGTGCAGTTTGGTGCAGACGGCTCCATTTCGATGGAGCGCATGGTTCAGGTCTACAACGCCGACCTTGCCAACACCTGGGGCAACCTCTGCTCGCGTGCGTTCAACATGGCGGTCAAGTATTTCGACGGCAAGGTCCCGCAAATCGATGCTGCCAGGTATGCACAGCTGGAGGAAGAGATGGGGAACCCCCTGCACGAGATCGTCGATGGTCTCTACGATGCATACTCCAAGGCCTTCGGAAGCGTGGACTTCTCCGGTGCCGCAGCAGAGGTGGCCAAGCTCTCGCAGCGCGCCAACGCATACATCGAGGAGTCGGCGCCCTGGAACCTCGCCAAGGACGAGTCCAAGGCAGACGAGCTCGCCTTCGTCATCTACAACACTCTGGAGGCGATAAGGATCATCGCCATCTGCTATGCCCCCTGGATGCCTGTCACATCACAGACCGCATTCGACAGCTTGGGACTTGGCGATGTGACCGCGATAACCGACCTTGAGGACCAGCTGGTGTGGGGCAAACTCCCCGCTGGGAATCTCGTGACAAAGTGCCCGCCGATGTTCCCGAGGCTGAACCTGGACGAGCTCAGCTTGAATTAGGAAGCGGACAGCATTCGAGAACGTCGTCTGATAGAAGGAACCTCTGATGTCGGAGCAACCCTTTGAGTCGATACTCGACCCAATTTTTCGCAATTCGAAGGGGAAGGCCGTTGAGGCGCCAGCCCTCGGTGGCATGGTGGCCGACACCCATTGCCATCTCGAGATGCTCGGAAACCCCGGGCTTGCCCTTGCCAGATGCTCGTACCACAACGTCATGCTCATCGTGACCGTCGTGGATGTTTGCGAGTCCCCGGCCGTCACCTATGACAATCTGGCAGATTGGGAGGCCGAGGCGTCTGGAATCCTAGATGACTGGGGTGCTCCCACATTGCTTCCCCTGGTGAAGGTTGTAGCCGGCTGCCATCCTCAGAACGCAGATTCCTACGACTCCAACCTCGAGTCTGTGATCATGAGGTGCATGAGCCATCCACTCACGGTTGCAGTGGGCGAAATCGGCCTGGACTACTTCTATGAGGGAGCCGCGCACTCTGTTCAGCGTGACGTGTTCAAGAGGCAAATCGAGCTCGCGCACAAGGTAGAGAAGCCCATTGTCATGCATGTCCGCGATAGCGCTGGCAAGACCGATGCCCACGAAGATGCGTTGGATATTCTGGAGGAGGAGGGGTATCCGGAAGCGGGGGCCCTCCTGCATTGCTTCACCTCTGCACCAGATGTGATGCAGCCATTTCTCGACAATGGATGATATGTGGCTTTCGGCGGGGCCATGACCTTCAACAACGGAGATGCCATAAGGGAGTCTGCCAAATTGGCACCGGCAGATCGCATCCTCACAGAGACCGACAGCCCGTACATGGCCCCTGTTCCACTTCGCGGGACCACCTGCTCTCCGGAATACACGGTCTTCACCGCCCAGAGGCTGCTTGAGGTCAGGGGATTGACCGGAGATGACAAGTCAGCGTTTCTCGGCACGATCTTCGACAACGCGATGAAGTTCTACAACATCGGCAAGGAGATGTCCTAGGCGGCAATTTACACGATGGCGCGGCGCCCGCCCATCTTCGAGCTTCATATGTGGAAGGGTCTTGAGGTTTGCATCTGTTGTATGATGGTCGAGAAATGTTGTCCTAGCCGGATATCCCGGCGATTTTCTGGAGGGTGGAGCTGCTTTGCTGGATGACGATGAGCTGAACAACCAGGGCACTGAGGAAAATTCGGGTTCTGCATCTGACGGGAAAGGGCCCGCTGCGTCCGATTCCGAGAAGTCGGATGAAAAACCATCCGTCGTGCCATTCAAGTACACGGAGTCTGGTGGAGAGGGAGCCGACCGCACTGGTATCGTCCAAAAGGGGACGGAAAAGGTGGATTCCAGGGTCAAGGCCCGCGGCGCCGCGAAGAAGGACAATGACGGGAAGGTCGATTCGAGGCGCATACCCGTCCGCGAGGTCTTAGAGCCCCGAAAGCAGCCTAGCGAATCCGCACCGACGTTGCTCCTGATCAGCGGGTCTCCCAGAAAGCACACAAGCGTCTCGCTCATCGACCTGATCGAGTCTGGAGCTCAGGACGCAGGGGTGCGCACCCAGAGGTTCCTCCTCTGCGAGAAGAGGATCGACCCCTGCATTGGATGCAACGCCTGCACCAAGACGGGCTCGTGCGTGTTCGCCGGGAAGACAACGAGCGACCGCAAGGCATTCGCCGACGACTACCTCGAGCTGATAGGCCTTCTTGACCGCACCGACGGCCTCGCAGTCGTGGCTCCGGTTTATTTCTCTGGTCCCACAGCCCAGCTTAAGGCGCTGTACGACAGGTTCCAGCCCTATTGGGCAAGGAAGTACGTCCTCGGCCAGCCCTTCCCAAAGAGAAGGCCGTCTCAGCTCTTCATAGTTGGAACCGGTGGAGACCCCCACGGGCATGAGCCAATTATCACGATATCGAGGAGCGCTCTCCAGATCGCCGGTTTCGAACTGGACAAGATCAACAACTTCGTGGGGTATCTCGCCCCCCAAGATTCCCCCAAGCCTCTTACGGAAGAGGAAATGGCGGAGATGAGCCACCATGACATCGCAGTCCGCAAGGCTGCAGTGGAAAAGCAGGAGGAGTTCCGCACCCGTGCCGTGGAGGCAGGCAGGGCATTCGGCCGACTTCTCTTGATGGGGGCTCTCGACACATCTGCCGGTTCAAAGGATGAAAACGAGACGTCGGGAACCAGCCACGCCGACAATCCGAGGTAAGCTGAAATGCCCGGTCATTCTTTCCTGGCCTCGCCATCTGCCACGATCGACGTCCTGAAGGCCTGGGGTCTTCACACCAAGAAGTCGATGGGGCAGCATTTTCTCGTAGACGACAACGTGGTCGGAAACATCATCGACCTTGCGGGCCTGACTCCGGGCGAGACCGTCTTGGAGGTTGGTCCCGGTATCGGCACCCTCACGGTTGCCATGATGGAGGCCGGTTGCAACGTGGTTGCCGTGGAGTGCGATTCGGACCTCATCCCGGTTCTCGAGGACAATGCGAGGCTCGTCGGTGATGCTGACGGACATTCCCCGGGAAAGCTTCAGGTTATCGAGATGGACGCCATGGATTTGGACTCGACTGCCTTGAGCGGTGCAGTGCGAGAGCTCGGCGGAGCTCCGATGCCCAGGAAGTTCGTCGCAAACCTCCCGTATGCAGTGGCCGCGACTCTAGTGCTCAAGTACCTGCAGACCCTCGAAACGATTGACGAGGTCTGCGTCATGGTGCAAGCCGAGGTGGCAGACCGCATGAGCGCCTCACCTGGGTCTGGCGATTACGGGGCCTATAGCGTGAAGTTGCAGCTGCTCGCGAATCCGGGGGACACATTCCCCGTGAAACGTTCCAGCTTCCTGCCACCTCCCCGCGTGGACTCCAAGGTCATAAAGCTTAATAGGGTAGAGGGGCCCGCTGGGATCGAGACGGTTGATTCCAAGGTAATGAACGCTGCCTGCCTGATGGCCGACGCCGCGTTCTTCCAGCGCAGGAAGACAGTGCGGAACTCGATGCGGGCCTATATGTCCGCAAAGGAGATGGATCCGGAAATGGTCGATGGGATTCTCGAAGCATCTGGGATAGATCCCAAGTCCCGCGGGGAACAGCACCCTGTTGGGGATTTCATCTCAATTGGCAAGGCCTTTCTGGAATACATGGATGATTAACTTGCGAGAATTCTTGCGGGAACAGCCGCTACTCAGCTTGCTTGTCCATTTTGCAGAATGCACCGCAGAGCGTGGGTGCTCTCGATATCTTGTGAT
>JBMNUL010000042.1:0-17261 GCA_050946255.1 Coriobacteriales bacterium
ATTTGCAATCGGCGCCGTGCTGATAAACAGGACGAAGACGTTCAGCCGGGAAGACATGAACAAGGACTCCAAGAAGGGGAAGAAGCGTCTGAAGAAGAACAAGCAGCGCGCGCTTCCAGATGCGAGCAAGACTTCAGCCGCTGTTCTGAACGAGATTCTCCCGACGATCGAGCCCAAGAACAGCGAGAGACGCGAGCATGGAATTGGAGTCGGCAACCCCGAAAATCCCCGCGAGACACCTTTGGACTAGGTGACCTGGAACCTGTTGGGCTCGCCGTATCCGGCACAGAACAAATCCCGGTGCACCGAAACTATAAGAATCGGCAACCGCCAGGCACGCTGCATTCCGACAGTCCCAATCCTCAACGCTTCGAAGCTAGATAATCCTCAACGATCTCGCATGCCCTGATCACTCCCGACTCGGTCTCACTTGGATCCAGGCTGGTGAGGGTGATCCTCGCCAAACCACGGGACTTGTCGAGCCAAGCCGAATATCCGGCAAAGCAAGTCTCCTCTCCCCTGCTTCTGTGAAGCTCAACGAGAAGATCTATGGCAAGGTGTTCCAAGAGATGGGCCAGCGTGGTCGGGTTGGGGTCCAGGTCGTCGGTGCAGGCATGCTCTCTCAATGTCGGCCTCTGCTCGAATGCCCAGCGCAACAGACCCGGGCTGGCCATGCGAACGCCCGCATCGAATCGGAACTTGAAGTCCATTGCTCCATCCCGCACACGCTCGTCTATGAGGGCGATTCTGCCTCCGCAGAACTCGATTGGCCGAAACTCGGAGTTGCCCTGCTCGCTTGAGGCCGGACCCCCGCTGGCCGCGCCCTTCATGTCTGACCTGCCAAACCGCCCAGCAGAAGCGCTGCCTCCACCGTCAAAGGCAGAATCCCCGCTCGAAGGCTCAGGTTGGAAACCGGGATGAGCCCTACTCGTCATCTTTCTCCTCGGGTTGCTCTTCTTCCTCTGGTTCCTCCAGAAGCTTGACCCTCAGCAACGAGATCCTCTTGCGCCTCATCGATTGCACTGTGATGTTCATGTTCGAAATCGTGAATTCCTCTCCGGGCATCGGAATGAAGTCGATTGCGTCCATCAGCCAACCTGCAACGGTGTCGTATTCATCGGATTCCTCGATCTTCATGCCCTCTCGGACGGCGTCATCAACGGGAAGCCTGCCATCGACGAGCAGCTCGTTATCCGAAAGCCTCGTGATGTACTTGCGGTCGGGATCGTATTCATCGGCAATCTCTCCAACAACCTCCTCGACTATGTCCTCGACGGAAACAAGACCTGCGGTCCCTCCGTATTCGTCGACAACGATTGCAAGCTGATGATGCTCGTTCTGCATCTCGGAGAGCAGCGGGAGAATGTCCTTCGTCTCGGGGATGAAGACCGGCTCGCGCATGTATTCGGTGATGATGTCGTCCTCGCGGTCGTCCATGAGGGGCACGAGCAGGTCCTTCACCGTGGCGATTCCCACGATCTTGTCATGGTCTTCATGAAACACCGGGAGTCGGGAGAACCCGGTCCCGCGCATGCGCTCCACTACCTGTTTCACGGTCATGTTGTCCTCGACCAGCACCATGTCGACCCTCGGAACCATGATCTCTCGGGCCACCGTATCGCCAAGATCGAAGATCTCGCCGATCATGCGCTTTTCCTCATCGAGCAGCGAGTCCTGCTCGTTGACCAGGATCTTGATCTCCTCCTCAGAGACCGGGGACTGGTCATCGCTCGACTTGACCCCGAAGAGCCTCGCCACCCCGTTCGTCGATGATGACATCAAATGCACGAGCGGTCTGATGCTCTTTTCGAACACGCTGAGAGACTTGGCGAGCTTCATGGCAATACGCTCGGAATCCGCCATTGCGATGCGCTTTGGGAGCAGCTCTCCGAAAAGCAACGTGAAGTATGCGGTCAGGAGCGTCATGAAGACAACCGCAATGAAGCCGCTCCAGTCGACGAGCCAATCGATTCCAAAGCTCGCGAGCCATGCTGCTATTGGATCCGATATCGCCGTGGCGGAAACTGCCGATGTCACGAACGAAACGAGCGTAATCCCCACCTGAATTGCAGCGAACATGTTGTCCGTGTCGCTCGCAATCGAAAGGGCCAGCTCGGCGTTTGGCTTCCCCTCTGTCACCGCCTCCTGCAACTTTGGCTTTCGCGCGTTGACCATGGCCATCTCTGCCATCGAGAAATAGCCATTCAACAAGATGAGAAAGATTGTGATCAAGATGCAAATGAATGTCAGCATGATTATGTTGCACTCCATCCACAAGAAACGTTGCAGAACAGTTGGCGCGGTTCCTTATTCTCGTTTGGGTTTCGCGGAAAAAGAGGATGTGGCCCACTGCCTAGAGAAAGGCATGGGACCGAGGTTGCGACGAATGTAGATTCCGCCGACAGCAGAAAGGCCTCATCCGATGAGATTTGGGTGCAGGCAGAAATGTCGGCAGGAAGGAAACAGCATGCGATGGCGTGGGTTCTCTTCGAACCAACGCAAACTTTTCTCGAGCCGTCGCAAGCTCCATTCGAGCCAGCGTCGGCTTTCTCAGAATCACTTTTCTTGGACGATTGGCCTCCCGCTCTGGCGGGGCCGATACTGAGAGGATCAGACATCTTCCCGAGCGAGCATGGCAAGAGCTACCATGCTGTTCCCGAGCTCGTCCGCCTCCTTCGAGGGTAGTCCCGAGACCTTATGGAATCCCATGGCAGTAGATAAACTTGCGCCCTCCAAATTGCGCACGCAGAGCAGCAGATCCTGCATGGTGCCAGCATCCTGGAATTTCACAAAGGAGATGTTGCGCCATGCAGTCTTTATCTTTGAATTGAGCTTGTTCTTGGGGAGTTCTCTCATTCTAGCCTTGCCTACTTGAGGATTCCCTGGATTTTCTTTGCGGCAGCCGCCTTGTCGAAGTTGCCTCCGGTCTTGGAGTTGAGCGCTCCCATGACCTTGCCCATCTCCTTTTTGGTCTTGGCCCCGACTTCGGCGATCGTGTCCTCAACGAGCTTTTCGAGCTCTTCGCCCGAAATCTGCTTGGGCAGACATGATTTCAGAATGTCCACCTTTTGCTGCAGAATAGCTGTGCGCTCGTCATTGTTGGCGGCCTTGATGGAGGCCTCGAGGGTCTCGCCGGTCTGCTTGAGAACCCTCTTGATCATGTTGTTGACGTCCTCTTCGGTGACGTCCCTGCGCTCGTTGACCTCTATGTTCTTCACCTCGCCATGAACTTGGCGGAGGATGTCACGGCGAACCTTGTCGCCGCTCTTCATTGCCTGCTTGATCTGATCGAGAAGCTCTTGCTTGTCCATGGTTACTGTGCCTGGCTTTCCTTGTACTCTGCAAACTTCTTCGCATATTCCTCATCTGACACGGCAATGATCTGAATTGCCAGCAATGCGGCATTCATGGAGCCATTGATGGCAACAGTGGCAACCGGCACGCCCTTCGGCATTTGCACAATGGAGAGCAGGGAGTCCAGGCCACCGAGATCGCTGGTCTTCATGGGAACCCCAATGACGGGCAATGTGGTGTGGGAAGCCACGACGCCTGGAAGGGCAGCGGCCTTTCCGGCAGCGCCGATGATGACCTTCATCCCCTTGTCCTTTGCACCCTTCGCCCAAGCTGACACTTTCTCTGGTGCCCTGTGGGCAGAAGCCACGATCAGCTCATAAGGAACACCAAAATCCTCGAGCGTCTTCTTGCAAGGCTCCATTGCCTCCATATCAGACTTGGAACCCAAAATGATGCCAACCAGCGGTGCGTCGGACATTGCTAATATCACCTCTCGAATGTCTGCCTCGGATCGCGTGAATGTTAGAATCCGAGATTCACGTGTTCATGTTCTCTATGATAGCATGCGCGATTAGCGCTCTATGCACCTATACCCCCAGCGAATGTCAAGTTTTTTAGAATTGCATGAGCATCGACTGCGAAGCGAAAAACCGTGAGCCTGCAGATTGGCGGAATCGCCACATGCGCTTCATAGCTCCAACCGAACAGCTCGACACCGAAAAATACGGTCCGACTCTAATAGAGCGCGAGTCGAAACTTTTCCGCACATTTTGGAACTGCAGGCTTTCAACCCAGCATCGCAACTGGAAAAATCTCAGCAGCAAAATCTGTCCAATATCCGGTTGGGTGGTTTAGAGTCACCTCCCGGCAGACAAACAGACTCGAGACGCGCGTCATGCGGAAATTAAGGTCACATAATATTAGATATGAGTTTTGAGTTTCGAGTTTGCTAGGGTGACTGCAAATATGCCAGACGACCACGAATCAGGGTACACAACCTTACGTGATCCGGAAAACGAAACCAGCCGCACATCAAAGAACGGCATCGGTGATCGACGCGTTTCTGCACAGGAGCAGCGAAGAACTTCGGTGAGGAAGTCCACCCAATCGGAACACAGGGGCATGGGACCATCCCGTGCTGCTGCCAATCGAAGAAAGAGATGGGCTTCTGGCGTGGAGTCGGGTCAGCATGGCCGCAATGACCGTCAGCGTGGCATTCGCAGCTCTGTCAGGAGCAGTGGCAGCACCTCCACTTCTGACGAAGAGAACGTTTTCGACGTTAGCGACGGTTCGGAGAGCACATTCCAAACACATGGTGGAGGTTCCAACTCCAATTCAAAAGACCCCGAATATCTAAACAGATTAGATTCGATTCCACATTTCAAGAGCACAGTGAGACTCCCAGACGACCTTCAT
This sequence comes from Coriobacteriales bacterium, assembly GCA_050946255.1. Classification (GTDB taxonomy): domain Bacteria; phylum Actinomycetota; class Coriobacteriia; order Coriobacteriales; family CADBOM01; genus JBMNUL01. The sequence continues at coordinate 4,711 of JBMNUL010000042.1, forward strand.
CTGGCATCTGGTCAGATCCTCCACGAAGTGAATGTCTTCTACGAAACCTGGGGAACATTGGACGACGACCGTTCCAACGTAGTGTTGGTGACACATGGACTCACCGCCAACTCCCACGTAGCCGACTCATATGACAACGATGAGTTCGACGAGGGCTGGTGGAACAGAATCGTGGGGCCAGGCCTTCCAATAGACACCGAGCGCTACTATGTGATCTGCTCGAATGTCCTGGGAGGATGCGAGGGAACCACGGGCCCGAGCTCAATAAACCCGGAGACCGGCAAACCATATGGAATGAGCTTTCCGGTAATAACGATCAAGGATATGGTTCGCGTTCAGAAGCAGCTGCTCGAAGTTCTGGGGATCGAGAAGATCTCCACGGTCATCGGCCCCTCGATGGGAGGAATGCAGGCCCTGATGTGGGCCAAGAAGTTCCCAGAGATGGTGGGCAATTGCATCGCCGTGGCCACAACCTGGAGGACATCCGCGCAGTCGATAGCATTCAACGAAGTTGGACGTCGCGCGATCATCGGCGACCCCAATTTCAACGATGGCAACTACTACGATGGGAAACGCCCGTCAGATGGGCTTGCCACCGCCAAGATGATAGGGCACATCACATACCTGTGCGAGGATTCGATGAACCGCAGGTTCGGCCGAGAACTGGTGGGGAACAAGCTCGACTTCACGATGGACAGTGCCTTCCAAGTCGAAAAGTACCTCGAGCAGCAGGGCTACACTTTCGACGACAAGTCCGACGCCAACTCGTACCTCTACCTAACGAGAGCCATGGACTACTTCTCGCTGTGCCATTCAAACGAGGCCATCGTGAGGAGGTTCCACAGGTCACCGGTTCGAATGATGCTGATCAGCTACGATACCGACTGGCTGTTCCCGACCAGCCAGATGCGCGAGCTGCTCTACGCCCTTGCAGAGGCGAGGGTCGACGTCACGTTTGCCGAGCTGAACAGTCCATTTGGACACGATTCTTATCTGTTCGACGGCGAAAAGCAGGGCGAGTACATCAAGGCGTTCCTCAAGGGTGGAAAGGAGAAGCTGCTTTCCCTTGGAATCAGGGAGACTGCCTCAAGCGTCGAAAAGGAACTCGCCGGCAAAGCCGAAGATAGCCAGGCAACAGAAGATGCTGTTGAAGCCGCGCTCAGCAGAAAATCGCAGGGAGTTTTCCGGCTGAGCCAATCTACGCGCAATTCCATAAACACCAGGAACGACCTCGTCTGCGTCACGAGCTTGGTGCCAGAGGGCAGCAAGGTTCTCGACCTGGGGTGTGAAGACGGCCTGCTGCTCGACTGGCTCAGGATGCACAAGGGCTGCACCCCGTTCGGAATCGATTGCGAAGACGATGCCGTCATAGCCACAGCCAAGAGGGGAATTCCCACGATCAAGCACGACCTCAACTGGGGACTCCCGATGTTTCTCGACGACACCTTCGACGTGGTGATCCTCTCCCTCGCCTTCATGCAGATAAAGAACCAGGAAGAGCTGTTCAAGGAGATGCTCAGGGTTGGGAAGAAAGTGATCGTGACCTTCCCCAACTACGGATTCTGGCGCACTCGCAATTTCCTGATGTTCAAGGGCAAGATGCCAGCAATCTCGCCTCGTGGATACAAGTGGTACAACACGCCAGACATCCACCATATGACCCTTCTGGACTTCAGGACGTTCGTCAACGAGAACGGCGGGGTCATCGAACACGAGGACTACTTGAGGAGAAACCCCGATGGCACTTTGAAAAAAGTCGGGTTCTCTCCCAACATGAGGTCGGACAGGGTAGTCGCCCTGGTAGCTCGCGCACCAAAGGCAAATGCCCAAGAGATCCCATCGAACAAGGGATAACCGCACTGGGTAGACGAAGCTGGTAGCTCGCGCGCAATAAAGCCCAAGAGATCCCATTTAGACCCATCTAGCAGAGGTTAGTCGCACTGAAAAAGCAAAGCTGGGAGCATGCGCGGTGACACCTAAGCCAGCAGCTCCTCCACCGCCTCCGGCATCTTCCTGACGTCGTCGATCTTGATGGTCGCTGGGTCCAGCTCACCTGGACGTCCAAAACCGTAGAGGCATCCTATCGACAAGAGTCCGGCTGATGTTGCCAGCTCGATATCGTGGAGCCTATCTCCTATCGCGATGTAGGTTTTCGTGGATGGGTCACCGAAGTCGCGTTTCACATACTCGAAGATCTCCGGCTTGGAGAGGTAGTTGTAGTCCTCGGTGCAATAAAAGCCTGAGAAAAACCTGTCCAGCTCGAAGACCTTGCGGTGCATCTCCATGTATGAATGCAGACAGTTGCTGAGAAATATCAGCTCGTGCCCTGCTTTCTTCAATTCATCCAGAGCTTCCTCGGCACCGGGATAGAGCCTGGCCTCGCCCGACTCGATGAGACAGCCCATGTTGCGAGCAACCGCCTCTATGCTCTTGACCTGGAGGTCTTTGGACAGGTCTGGGACCATCGCACCCCACAGCTCATCGGCCTTCCAGCCTATGAAGCTGGCTATCTCCTCGTCTGTGAAATTGCGCATCGGGGCGAGTCCACGGCCAACCAGATCTGCGTACACGAGCCTGACCGACGGCGCGTAGATCCTGTTGGTATCGTGGATGGTCCCGTCGTAGTCGAGAACAAGCGTGGCCATGCCTGCTGATTCATCCCCCGTTCGAGCAGCTGAGTAACTTACGCCTCGATCTGCTTGATGAGATTGACCATCTCGATTGCACCCTCGGCGCACTCGGCACCCTTGTTGCCGGCCTTTGCTCCTGCGCGCTGGATGGCCTGCTCGATGTTCTCGGTGGTGAGAACTCCGAACATCACTGGAACACCGGAGGAAAGCGAGGTCTGGGCAATTCCCTTCGAGACCTCTGAGACAACTGCCTCGTAATGGCCGGTCTCCCCGCGGATCACAGCTCCAAGCGCGATGACAGCATCGTATTTCCCGCTCTCTGCCATCTTCTTGGCGATGAGCGGAATCTCGAAAGCTCCCGGAACCCAGGCCAGCTCGATGTCATCGTCCTTGACGCCGCGGCGCTCGAGCCCATCGAGAGCTCCGCTGATCAGCTTCGAGACTATGAACTCGTTGAACCTCGAGGCCACGATTCCAATCTTGATACCATCGGAGACAAGCTTGCCCTCCATTGTCTTCATATCCAGTTCTCCTTTCGAACTCACCGCGGTGTTGACGGCGATTTTCTGCATTTGCCTCTATATCCGTTCCAGCGCTCGTTCGCACGAGCATTCTCTTCTTTATTGGTCTGGCACCCTCACGGGAATATCATCCAGTTCTTGGATGGCTCGGAATTTTCCGGTTTCCAGAGGGTGCATCCCACAGGACACGCCTAGTCCAAGTCGAGGATATGCCCCATCCTCTCCTGCTTCGTCTTGAGATAGAACAGGTCGTTGGGCGTTGGCTCCATCTCAATCGGGACTCGCTCGATGATCTCGATGCCGAAATCGGCGAGCTGGTATACCTTGTCCGGATTGTTGGTGAGAAGCCTCATCGACTTGACTCCCAAATCGCGGAGAATCTGCGCCCCGATGTAGTACTCGCGCTGGTCGCTCTCGAATCCAAGCGCGATGTTGGCATCGACGGTATCCATTCCGCCGTCCTGCAGCTCATATGCACGGAGCTTGTTTATGAGACCGATTCCGCGCCCCTCCTGCCTCATGTAGAGCAGCACTCCCCTGCCCTCTTTCTCAATCTGCTTCAATGCAGCCTCGAGCTGCTGCCCGCAGTCGCAGCGCAGCGAACCGAAAGCATCTCCGGTGAGGCACTCGGAATGCACGCGGCAGAGCAGGTTCTTGCCGTCTCCGATCTCTCCCTTCACGAGAGCCACATGATGCTCGCCGTTGAGCTTGTTCACATAGCCATAAGCACGGAAATTTCCGTACTTGGTGGGGAGCTTGGTGCAGGCCTTCTGCTCCACGAGGTGGTCGTGGGCCTTGCGATAGTGTTGCAGGTCCTTGATCGTGATGAACTTGAGGTTGAACTTCTTGGCCATCTCCATGAGCTCTGAGCGGCGCATCATCGTGCCGTCGTCTCTCATGACCTCACAGCAGAGTCCGCATTCCTCTAGCCCTGCCAACCTGCAGAGGTCGACCGTGGCCTCAGTGTGACCGTTGCGCTCGAACACTCCTGCCGGCTTTGCCAGCAGCGGGAACATGTGGCCTGGCCTGCGGAAATCCTCGGGCTTGGAGTCTGGGTCCACGCACTTGCGCGCAGTGTAGCCTCTCTCCTCGGCGGAGATTCCGGTAGTGGTGTCAACATGGTCGATCGACACTGTGAATGCGGTCTCGTGGTTGTCGGTGTTATCGGTAACCATCTGTGGAAGCTTGAGCTTGTCGATGTACTTCCTTCCCATGGGCATGCAGATAAGGCCCTTGGCCTCCTTTGCCATGAAATTGACGTTCTCAGTCGTGGCGAACTGAGCTGCGCAGATGACATCTCCTTCGTTCTCCCTGTCGGGATCATCACAGCACAGGATGCACTCGCCGTTTCTAAGCGCCTCCAGTGCTTCCGGAATCGTGTTGAATCCGTTGCTCATTTTGACCTCCTATCAGGGCTCTGGCCCCAACATCGGGAGCCTTTCGGCTCCCAACCTTTATTGACATATCTTCATTCGGCAGCTCCTCCGTCTCTGCTCTAACGGAAAACCTCTTGAGCCTCCTCTTTGCGAACGCTCTAGCTGCCCGAACCCATCACGCAAATCCGTTCTTGGCAAGAAACTCCAAAGTTATCTCCCCGCCGTCCGGGTTGCCATCTGCCTCCGCATCCACAGGGCCGAGAGTCATGAGCTTCTCGACATACTTTCCGATGATGTCGTTCTCGAGGTTCACCACGTCGCCGACCCTCTTGGTGGAAAGCGTTGTCTCCTCGGAGGTGTGCGGGATGATTGAAACCGAGAACGTATTCTCTGCAACGAGGGCGACAGTCAGGCTGATTCCGTCAATCGCAATCGAGCCCTTCTCCACGATGTAGCGCATTATCTTGGGAGATGCCTCGATCTCGTACCATGTGGCATTGGAGTCACGCTTTATGGAGACGATCTTTCCCGTGCCATCGATGTGCCCGGAAACGATATGCCCGCCGAACCTTCCATTTGCGGCCATCGCCCGCTCGAGGTTGACCTTTCCGCCAACTCCAATCGCGCCGAGCGACGATCTGTCAAGGGTCTCGTGCATGACGTCTGCGGTGAAGGTGTTGGAGGTGAGCGATGTCACGGTCAGGCAAACCCCGTTGACGCTGACGCTGTCTCCGAGCTTCAGGTCATCGAAGATCAGGTTGCCCTCTATCTCGAGTATCTCCGAGTCCCCACCTCCGCGGATGGACTTGATGCGGCCTGTCTCCTCTACGATTCCCGTGAACAATATTCCACCTCGCTCTCGATGAGAAAATCCTCGCCGATGCGCTGCATCTTGGAATTCACGAGCCTCACGCATTCGTCAGGATGTGAGATTCCCTCTCCGCTGACTGGGCTTGGGGCGTCTGCTCCACCGAAGAACTTGGGGGCAATGTAGGTCTGCACCTTGTCGATGATCTGTGCATCCAGCGCAGACCAGGCAAGCGTGGCACCGCCCTCGATCATCACGCTGTCGATGTTCATCTTCCCGAGCTCTTCAACGAGCACCTTGAGGTCGACTCTTCCAGAGCGGCCAGCGTAATCCACAGGCACTTCCGGCAGCTGCAGAATCTGGCAGCCCATCTCCTCGTAGGGACGAATCGCCTCCTCGGATTCCTGGCAAGTGGCGATAATCGTGCGAACATCTCTAGCCGACTGCACCAGCTTGCTGTCCAGACTAGTGCGGAGCATGGTGTCGCAAACGATGCGGATCGGGTCGTGTCCACCGTCGATGTGGCTGGTCAGCATCGGGTCATCTGTAATCACGGTGCCAACTCCAACCATGATCGAGGCATAGCGCATGCGGTCGCGATGGACTCTCTCACGTGCCTCCTCGCCGGTAATCCAGCGGGATTCGCCGGTCCGGGTGGCAATTTTTCCATCCATCGTCATCGCATACTTGAGAACCACCAAAGGCTTTCCCGTGGTGATGAAGTGGAAGAAGGGCTCGTTCAGAGCCAGCGCCTGCTCCTCTAAAAGATTGCCCTCGACCGTTATCCCATGTTCACGGAGATATTCGATGCCCTTGCCAGCAACAAGCGGGTTGGGATCAGACGAGCCTATTACCACCCGTGAGATTCCAGCTTCGACAAGAGCCTCTGTGCACGGAGGGGTCTTCCCGTAATGGCAGCAGGGCTCGAGGGATACGTAAATCGTGGCCCCCTCGGGACTATCTGTGCAGTTTGCCAGCGCATTGCGCTCTGCATGGAGCTCCCCGAACTTCTCATGCCAGCCCTCGCCAATGACCCGGCCATCCTTGACGATTACTGCCCCGACCATCGGATTGGGGCTGGTGAATCCCATGCCACGTTCGGCCAGCTCCAAGGCCCTGGCCATGTATTGCTTGTCCTGCTCGCTGAACAACATTGCCTCCATTTGGGGCAATAAAAATGCCCCGGATGCTACCGCACTCCAGGGCGAACCACCAACTCAATGCGCAATGCGCACGTTCGGTTGACGCGATCTTCTCTCATCCAGACTATACTGTCGGCTCCGGGATTCAACCGGATCGGCCATTGTTGGCTCGCGGGCTATACCGCCGGTGGGGACTTGCACCCCGCCCTGAAGATCTTACACACCCATGCTATTCATGAGTTGGGTCGATGTCAATAGCCCGACATTGCCTAAGGAGGAACGTCTTCCGTTCAGCTCGAAACGCGAGGTTTCCCCACATCATGAGACCCTCATTCGTCGAAGACCCTCATTCGTCACGGCCATCGTTATTGTTGCAAGTTTTTCATTAGGACAAGGCAAGTCGGACTTGTCAACAAGCGGGTAGAGATCACAGAGAGGAAACGGCCTTCAATCCATATGCTGGCTGAGCTTTCTCCACGGCATTTCGAATCGCCTGCTCCACCATGTTCGCTCCGAGCGCGCCGACGATATCCTGCGGTGCCTCCACCTCTCCGGTGGCCAGCATGAACACCGTATCGCCATCAAAGCTGCTGTGAACCGGATTGATAGCTCTCGCATATCCGTCGTGATACATTGCGCAGACCTTCGTGCACTGGGCCTTGGTCAACTTGGCATTGCTGACAACACATGAGATGGTCGTGTTCTCGATCGAGCCGGAATCTCCTGCAGATGTCTCAGCTCCAGATGACCCGCCAAAGGCACCCGACATCGCTAGCCCTGCCAACTGCTCCATGACATCAGATGGAGCCATAACTTGCTCCAAATCTGGCGAGAGCACACCGGCAATGGGAGTTCCATCGGCATCGACAATAGTCCCAACGGCGTTCACAACCGAAACCGCAGCGACCTTGAGATCCCCAACTTGGATTCCACTTATTCCCAGCCCAGACTTCATCGCACGGTCGGGACCAAAGAATTTCCCGACAGTGGCACCGGTGCCCGCCCCAATGTTCCCCTCGGCGCATTCAGACAGAGGGGCTGCCACTTTGCAGGCCGCATAGCCCATGTTCGCATTTGGACGCACGGTGGCTGAACCAATACCCAAATCGAATATCGATGCACCGCAGACTATCGGAACGTTGCACACACCTGTGGGGAAGCCCGAGCCCTTTTCCTCCAAGAAGCTCATGACACCAGTTGCGGCATCAAGGCCAAAGGCGCTGCCACCACTCAGCACGACTGCATTCACAGACTGAACGGAGTTCTCGGGACGGAGCAGGTCGGTCTCGCGAGTCGCAGGACCGCCTCCCCTCACATCGACGGCCCCAACAGCTCCATCGAGCGCGAGGATGACGGTGCACCCAGTTCCAGCCTCTTCGTCCTGGGCGTTTCCAATGAGAATCCCCGAGATATCGAAACCGCAGCTCATGCAGACAACCCCCCGAGCCTAGCCAAAGAATATCAGTACTTGTTGTGCACGACCTCGGCGCTGGCGAAGAGGTCCTTGATCTCGAACGGGGTGCCGTCGTCGAGCACCACGGTGCCATCGAACTTCCCGAGGATCTGATGCTGGTCGCTCATAATCACGCCGAAGTTCATATATGCAGACCTGTCGATCGAAGGATGGAATTCCATCGTGAAGCGGCCATCGTTCGACCTCATGTGCCAATCGTCCATCAGATCGAAGCTCCCGTCGGGATTCATCGGAATTCCGAAATCCACCCTGTCGAGCTTGTGGCACACGCCATCGAGGAAGAACATGTTCTCGCTGGCTGCACTGGTATCGCCAAACCCGTACCCGAGGTTGAACCCCACCACGTGACCGTTCTGCCTGCCCTGGGCAACTCCCCAGAACCAGCGGTTGTCATAGGTCCAGACTCCCCTGCCCCAATCGAGTAGGCCAAAGGAATTTAGGCCGTCGAAGTGGTGCACCTTGGTGCCGACGCAGAAATCGCCGCGCGCACGCATGGCCACGATTTTCTGGTTGTAGTAGAACGCAGTGGGCTGCTCGCGCCATGGAGTCGCGATGACCATTGAATCCTGCGGGATGTTGTCGAGCTCGATGTGGGCGACGAACGTCTCCAGCCCGCGGAACTTGTGCATCATCACATCGAGAATCCGCCTGTCCTCCTCGGCCTCGAAAATGACCTTGACCCTCTTGTTCTCGAAGAAACTGATTCCCGACTTGGAAGTGGTGGGGAGCTTGATCTTCCCACTTGGAAGGGGCACGAGAACAGTGGTAGTGGTCTCGTCTTTCCCGAGCAGGTCTATTACCGAGATGCTGACCATCCCGGAATATCCCGCATCGAAGAGCGTGAAGGCAACGGCGTACTCGTCGTCGTTGACCATGTAGTAGTCCCATTCCTTGATTCTGTACTTGCTCTCCCTTATGGAATGGCGGTTGTAATCTAGAATCAGGGACTTTGCCCAACCGGGTTCCCTCAGAGTTCCATCCGGATCGAGGAGGAGTCCCCTTTCGGTTATCTCGTGCTGTTCCATGTTCACAATCGCCTCCGAAAGGTCAGCGCATGCAAGACCTAAAGGCTCGCACCGCATCAAATACATCACGCCGGAAACTGGCATCGAAATCAAATCCCGGCTCCTGCCCCGGCTCTAAAGCAAGGGCCTTTTCTGAAAAGGTCTGACCATTATACATCTGTCATGTAGCGACTATATTGTGCTGAAACAGAGGGTAGAGAAAATGCACAAATCCAGCACTTTCCTAATTCTCCTGAGAGCAGATCGGCACGCCGCTCCCGAACAGAAGTTGGCGCTCGTCCTCTGGAAGAGCGGCGCGGGCCTGGTCCCTGAGCCCGTTCACCCCGATGAAGAACTGGCGCATCATCGCAACTAGAAGGTAGCGGCCCTTTGGGGTTAGAGTGATCTGCTGGCCATCGTCCACGTCATATGCACCGGCCATGCGCATGAAGGCATCTTCAGCGGGCAGCCCCTGCTCGACAGAGCAACCGAAGTCGCGTCTCCACTGTAACTTGTCGAGCCTCATTCCAAAGAGCTGCATCATGAAGCGGTAGCGCATGCGGTCGCGCTTGGAGAAATCGTGGTACCCCATGACGGACAGCTCGCCAGAATCGATCTTGTCGCTATATCCTGCCAACGAGAACGTGTTGATGAACAGAGTGCCGTCCAGATAGGTAATTCCCCCAGAGCCAATCGCCGGGTACTCCTCGTAGTCGACGATGTACTCGTCGATCATCTCGCTCTTCTCGGATTTGGCATTGAACGTCCAGGCGCTGCTGTGCTCGTACTTCGGGTCCGGTCCGCCGGTCAGCACCTCGTCGATGATTCTGTAGAAACGCTCCTCGCGCGTATAGTCCACGGTGCCGACAGTGCGCTTGAGGCTCTCCTGAACTGAGGGAGAGGCCATGAGCGGGTAGAACGTGACCTGTGTGCATCCGGTGCGCGGAACGGTCTCGAGGTCGTGGAACAGCATATCCTCTGTCTGGAGCGGGAAGTTGAAGATCATGTCGACGTTGAGGCTGTCGAACATCCCCCTCACAGATTGCAGCCTCTCCACAATCTCCTCCGATGAACCGTACTTGTCGTAGCGGTCCATTTGGCGGAGCAGACCGTCATCGAAGCTCTGGACACCAACGCTCAAACGCTGAACTCTTCCCTCAAGCTGCTCGAGAATCTCGGGAACAAGATGGTTGGGGTTGGTTTCGCAAGACACGTCGTGAACGTCGAAAAGCTCGTTTGCCTGGTCGAGGGTCTTCACGAGCTCATCCATCAGGATCGTGGGCGTGCCACCACCGACGTAAACGGTATCGAAGGTATATCCCTGGTCTGCCAGCATGCGCATCTCCTGCCGCATTGAAGCGAAGTACCTTCGGGCCTTATCCTCTGCATATGGGAAGCGGTTGAACGAGCAATAGGGGCACAGCCTCTCGCAAAACGGCACATGCATGTAGAGCATGTAATGCTGCCCCTCTTTTGGCTTCGGAAGCGACTGCAACGACGCCGGTTTGAAGTTGAGCTTCTGCTCATTGATTTTTGCCATGACCCTTGAAAGGGTTCTCTCTTCGAGCATGGGTTTTCCCTCTATATCCATCTGGACGGCAGGTCCTGAACCTGTAATCGAGCCTGCAATCCCAAGTAGTAGACAGTTGCCGCGCGGAAGAATTCACGTGCGGACTCGATTATACAACGCAAGGATAAGACGGCCTTGGGATGCGTCCGCACTGCTATACTCGAAAACCGGTCAAGCAGCAACTCGATGCGATGAAAGGCGGGCGAAATGGAAGCTGTCGAAAACCTTCTCCAGCTAGATGGACCAGAAGCCCGCGAAACGTTCTCCAAGGTCACGACCGTGTATACAGATCTCGACGGAACGCTGTTGGCACCAGGCGGAAAACTGCTGGCCAACTACGCTGGAGAGCCTTCCTCCTCCACTGCGGACGCAATCGTTAGGCTGCGCAAGGTAGGGGTGGAGATCATCATCGTCACGGGCCGGAGCCGATTCCAGGGAAACGAGTTCCTGCGCCTTCTCGATGCAAAGGCGTTCATTGGGGAGATGGGCACGATCAAGCAGGAGCGCGGCGCTGGAATGCTCGATATCCAATACGACACGGGCAAGTTCAAATGGAACCCAGAACGCTATGCCACCCCCTACGACGCCATTGCAGATTCGGGTGCCGTGGAGGCCCTGATGGAACGCTATCCCGGCATGCTCGAGCCAAACTTCCCCAGATGCCTCAACCGTGACGTCACGCATGCGATGCGGGGATATGTCGATGTGGAAGAGGTCGACAAGTTCTTGGCCGACAACGGCTATGCCCTCGAATTCGAAGACAACGGGATGCTCTTCTCCAAATCGGAGTCTCTTGCAAAATGCCCGGAAGTCCATGGATACCACATCGTGCCTGCTGGGACCTCGAAGGCAATCAGCGTCAAGAAGGACATTGAGCAGAGGGGCCTCTCGTTAGAGGAGACCGTTTCGATTGGAGACGGACCCGGGGACGTGTTGATGGGTGCGAATACCGGGTCGTTCGTCTTCATGGTAAACGGGTTCCACAACGAGCGCTGCGCGGAGGAGCTCGAGAAGCTCGAGACCCGCAAGTTCGTGACCACCCTCAGATGCTGTGACGGATGGGTTGAGTTCGCCAATGCCGTCGTTTCCGCGAAGAGGGGCTAGGCTGGAGGACTGTCTCTTTACTGGAGTCGCGCTCCACCGCATCTTTTCTACCGCAAACGCCACTGACAATGACCGCAATTCACCGCGATCTCATGCGGAGCCGTCACACGCCGAAGCCTCATCAACAGCAAAAAGAGCCTCCGAACAGGGAGGCTCTTGATTTCGAATGGAGCGGGTGACGGGACTCGAACCCGCGAATACCAGCTTGGGAAGCTGGGGCCTTACCACTTGGCTACACCCGCATTCGCAATAGCGACTTTGAATTCTATCACATTTGCCCAGTCGTTACCCCACGCTCTCGTTAGAGGTTGCGCAGCAGCTCGCGCACCTCTTCTGCCATGGACATCTGGCTGAGCAGGATAACCTTGTCGCCCGGGAAAACCCTCATGTCCAACGTTGCCACCTCGAGGTTGCCGTCTTTCTCCACTGCGCCCACGAGGCTGCCCCGGGGAAGCTCGATGTCGCCAACCTTGATGCCCTTCTTGGCAAGCGTTTCATCACCGCCTCCTGGAATTCGCATCTCTATCATGCAGACATCGTTGTTCCTCAAGTCCTTCATGGCATTGAAGGTTCCGGCAAGCGCCTCTTCCTCGATCAGCCTGGAAATGACCGTCGTGGATGAGACGGACTCGATGCCCATCCTGCGGAAAATTCTCTCGTTCCTGGGATTGTTGACCCTTGCGATGCACCTCGGGATATCAAAGATCGTCTGCACGAGCTCGCAGGAGACGAGGTTGTCGTCGTCGCGTCCGGTAGTCGCGACGAACATGTCAGCCGTGGCGCTTCCGGCGTCCTCTAAAATCGCAGCGTCACAACCATCGCCCTCGATGACCAGGGCTGATGGTGGCAGGTCCTTCGTCAGACGCGCGGCAGTCGCAGGATTTATCTCGATGATAGCGACGTTGTGCCCGTTGTCGATCAG
>JBMNUL010000043.1:0-16294 GCA_050946255.1 Coriobacteriales bacterium
CGCTGCCGTCGAAGATCAGTCCGATGTCGACGATCTTGGCCCCGCCGTCGCGGGCTCGCACGAGGTTCTGTGCGCACCGCATCTGGTTCTCGATCGGGTTGCATCCCCAGATGTATATTAGGTCGGTGTCGTCGAGGATTCTGGGGTCGATCAGAACATGCTGTGCGGTGGACCCCACCAGATAGAACTCCGTGTAGAACGGGCCGTTGTCCAATCCGATCGAGGCCATCGGGCATGTCGCCCCGAAAGCGTTTCCGAACCTCTCCGGCATCAGCGCCTCCATGCTGTACGCTGGCGGGACTCCTGCCCTGAGGTTCCAGATGACAACAGATTGTGGACCGTACTTCTCCTTGATATCGTTCAGCTTGGCGCCGATCTCGTCGAGAGCCTGATCCCAGGAAATCTCCTCCCACTTGCCCTCGCCGCGCTCGCCAACGCGCTTCAGGGGCTTCTTCAGGCGGGTTGGGTCGTAGGGCTGTCTTCCTGCGAGGCATCCTTTCTGGCAGATATGCCCGTCAACGACCTCCGGACCGGAGTAGGTTACCGGCTCCATGCGCTCGATCTTGCCATCCTTGACGATGGTCTTGAGCACGCAGTAGTCGTGGTCGCCCCAGCCGGGACACGAGGTGTAGACAAACGATTCTTCTCCTGCCATTTCTCCTCCTTCTCCCATTTGTTGTTCTTTCTCTTTCCCAAACAACATCAGATTCATCTTAGATTTGATTATCTGGACCGTGTTGCAGCAATGAATGAGTTAAATACTCAACCAAAAGTTGTGTATTTGATATATCCTGTTCATTGCATAGTTGCTGCTTCGTTGCTGCCGTTGTCTGGTCGGATTCCGATGCATGTCGAGAGCTTGTAGGAGGACCAATGCAGATTGAGAGTCTGAGGTACTTCACCGTGCTTGTAGATGCAGGCTCGTTCTATGGCGCCGCCAAGAAACTCCAAATTTCCCAGCAGGGACTGAACAAGGCGATTACCTCGCTGGAAAACGAACTGGGATGCAAGCTTTTGAATCGCAGCCGCAGGGGGGTCAGCGTCACGAGAGACGGCGAGATCTTCCTCAAGCACTCGAAGAAGCTCCTCGAGGAATACAAGGAGATGATCGACGAGATCCTCGAATCCGACAGCGAGAAGGGTGATGATGAGCCGAGGATCCCGGTCTACGTCACCTACTACCCTATGCAGATCGCCGCGGGAATTCTGGGCTTCCTGGATCTGGCGAAGCAGGTCAAATACATTGAGGAGCCCTTCGACAAGGTCGTCCAACGCGCAGCCGCCTCCGATGGCTCCGAGGTGTGCTTCGTGGACGTCTACCCGGGATCCGCAGAGGTTATCGAAAAGTTCCCCGATTTGGTGTTCGAGCCGTTGCTCAACACCCTATATGGCGCAGTGTGGTCAGATGGGTCCCCACTGGAGGGGGAGAGGGTGATCCACCGCGAGAGGTTGCGGCACGTTCCAATTGCCGTCAACACCTTCAGGGAGATGGTTTTACTTCGCGAGAGGGTGTTCGCAGACAGCCCCTTGGAAAACATCGTGCTTGGGGTTACCAGCCCCAGGATGCTGCTGGAATTTGCCCAGTCGTCCAGCAGCAACGTGGCGACCTTCGACTCCTTCGGCTTCTACCTCTCCTGCCTGGACCCCGACATGCCGACAGACGGGCTCCACTACACCCCATTGGCAACACCTTTGGCGCATTGCCAGATTGGGTTCCTGTACAACAGGCGCAGCAGGCCCAACATCAGGTGCAGGCACATAATGGACGATTTCCATCATCTTCTCGCCAGCAGATGCGGGGATTATCTCGAGAAGTACCCGCTGTGACGGAACGTTCGCTGCGGCGGGGCTAGCGATGGGGAAATCGCCTAAGCCAGCGGTGCGGGGACTATTCGGCGAAGTGTCCGTCGTGACGGGGCGCCCGCTGTGATTGCTGTGATGGGGCTCGCTAGGAGGAAATAGCCAAAGTCAACGGCGAGGGGGACTGTTCGGCGAAGTGCCCGTCGTGGCAGCCGGCCCTCATCTTCGACAGACCTTCTCCACCCAATCGAACATTTCAGGGAGGTCGTAGTCACCCGCGTGCGGGATTCCCCAAGGATGGGCGATATCTGCGTCTGCACCAGCGGCCGCGAGCTTGGCGTAGAGAATATTAGAGACGGCAATCGAGGTGTCACTGTCCATGCTGCCATGCCTTATCCGGAAGTGCCTCGCCATGGTTGCCCGGTCATCGCCGATGTAATTCAGCGGGTTCATCATCTTGACCTGTTCCGGCTCTGCCATCGCACCTCCGCTGTAGCTCCTGCAGAAATCCGAAAAGTGGCGGAACTCCACGTCTCTTGACCCGAAAAGCTGCGTTTCCGGGGTGTCCATATCCAGCCCGTCGAAGGCGGGAGGCCTCTTCATGCGGGTGCGGAACCTCACGAAACCCTCCCAGTCCATCGAGGCGGCTCGGCCGTTTCTCACGTAGAGCCAGCTCGATACTCCGTCCTGTGATTCGATGTCCACACCACGGTCCAGCTCGGTTTGAGCGCTCGCGAGCACATGGGACTCAATGAAATCGCGGAAGCTGCCGCTCCCGTCCTTTTGGAGGGTCAGGGGCTTTCTCCTCTCGTTGACCAAGCTCAGGCTGTTGAGATATGGGATGAACCTCTCGGCGAGTGCATCCGAGATCTCGCGCTCCTCGTAGGAGAGGGTTCCGCTCTTCTTGACGAAAGTGAACTTGGAGATGTCGAGCGACCCGTCCTCTGGTGGGATTCCGTCCATCCGGCTCCAATTGTCGAGTTCCCTGAACTCCCATTCGTATGCCATGTCGGCGTGCTCTAGGTCGACTATAGGGCAGTAGCAAGAGCAGGCGAAGACGTCGTCGCGCTGGTCCTCTGCGCCGATTTCCTCAAGATACGGGAGGTAGTCTGGGTGATTTCCCGTGCATCCGAGCAGCGCGCTCATGGCTCCGCCCGCGCTCGTCCCGTTCGTGATGATGTGGTCGGGGTCGCCGGCAACAGGAGCAACGTGTGATCGGATGAAGCGAACCGCCGCTTTGAGGTCGACTATGTCCGCCGGGGCCACGCCGATGTTGTGTCCTGCATCGTCCTTCATGCCGCGTCCCCTTTCGGCGGGGGAGACCACGACGAACCCCCGCTGCAATGCCGCAGCGATGCTGTTGGTGCCGTGGGTCATCGGGTCAATCCCTGGTGCGTCCTCGTACCCCGGCATGTACCCCAGCACTCTGTTGGGCATGAATATCGGAGCGGTGTGGATGTTCCATCCATTGACCTCGCTGCCGCTCAGATACTGTTCAGGGATGAAGACGGAGAGGCTCTGGCTGCTCGGCATTATCGGGTTTGCCACATAGATGATGTGCCTGATCTGGCCGAATCTCAGCTCCTCGCCACTTCCAATATCTGCGCTACCGTTCTCGAAGTCCTGGAGCTTGATGTCTTCCAGCATGCTCATCCTCCATTTCCATCCGCCGTGCTCGATGCGCCGGGGTTTTCAAACAGTTTATCAGCCGGGGATGCTATCTCGCCTCAATTGGCACATTTTGGACATTGACGGCCAATGGTTGTAGTCCTGTATGCCAACATCCGAGCCGCGCCGGCAACTCCTCCTCGGCCTTGGCTGCCGAGCGCACTGACAGAGCACTCTTCGAAAGAGATTGGTGAGTGCCAATCTAAGATTGTTGAGCGCCAATCTGTAGCCGACTTCTGCGTGCAGGTGCCCGCCCTTATTAAACCAATCCGCTTATTTGCCAAGAACTGGGTGAAATCCCACGTGATTTCTAAAATTTGCATAGATATAAACTTCAGGTGTTGGCTATCATCGAACATGTGACAAATGGAAAGAGGGAGAAAGGTCCAGAGCTCCATTGCCAGGGTGTTTGCCAATCTAGGGATTTGCCCTTAGAGCTGGCAGATTCGGGCTGGCAACGGTAGTTCCGGAGTCGGTACGAGGAGAGGTGCTAGATATGATCAAGAAGGGATTCGGCGCCGACAAGACCACTTTCGACAACGTGGACTGGATGGGATTTGGCGTGGGTTCCAATCTGGCGTGCATCGACGTCAAGGACGGAAAGATATTGCGCACCAGGCCGTTTCGCTACGATGCCGAGTACACCGAGGAAGAGCTCAAGCCGTGGGTCTATGAGAAGGACGGCAAGGTCTTCAAGTGCCCGATGCACAATCTGATTCCACCAACTTCGGCGGCTTACAAGAGGCATGCGTTTTCAAGGAACCGTGTGCCTTATCCATTGGTGCGCGAGCACTTCGATCCAGATGGAGATCGCCATACTGAGCTTCGAGGCATCGACAAGTACCGCCGTGCTTCCTGGGATGAGGCAACCGAGATCATCGCCAAGGAAATCCACCGTCAGTTCGAGAAGTACGGCATGGGCTCGATTTTGGCCCAGCAGGACGGCCATGGCGAGTCCAAGGTCATCCATCCTTCGCACGGCGCGATGGTCAACCTCCTCTACATGCTCGGAGGATGCACAATTCAGGCACGCCAGCCAGACTCCTGGGAGGGCTGGTATTGGGGAGCCAAGCACGCATGGGGCGGCGAGCCCTACGGCCAGGCTCCCATGCAGAACCTCTTCTATGATGTGACCCAGAACTGCAAGATGATGCTCTACTGGGGCTGCGACAACGAGACGACCACTTGGGGGTGGGCCGGTCAGATGCCCTCGCGTCTGAGCTTCTGGTTCCGGGACATCGGGATCTACAGCGTGTCGATTTCCCCTGACCTCAACTACTCCGGTGCAGTGCATGCAGACCGCTGGATTCCGGTATTTCCCAACACCGACCTCGCCCTCCAGATGGGTATCGCCCATGTGTGGCTCACCGAGGGCACCTATGACAAGGATTACGTTGACACCCATGTAGTTGGCTTCGATTGGCTGGAGTCGGAGATCATGGGAGGGATCGACGGTATCGAGAAGACCCCGGAGTGGGCAGAGGAGAGGTGCGGCGTTCCCGCACGAGTTATCAAGGCGCTCGCACGAAAGTGGGCAAAGGAACCCACCTACACCGCTCACTGCAACGGCGGCTCCTTCATCCGCTCCTGCTATTCGCACGAGCCGGCACGCATGGAGGTCATGCTCCACGCGATGCAGGGAATCGGCAAGCCGGGCCGCAACTCCGTGAAGTTCATCGAGTGGATGACCTTCGGCCTCGACGAGCTCAATCCGCTGCCCTCCTTCGAGTACACGTTCAACCCGGCTCCCGCTTACAATGGCGCACCGCTCGAGGGAACCGACGACTTCATCCCCAAGACGATGATCCCGCAAGGCTTGCTTGCAACCGATGACAACCCAATCGACTGGCATGGTCACGTTATCTGCTCGCTGCCCGCCGAGGACCAGTTCCTCCCGTTCGAATTCCCGCACGAGGGATGCAGCGCCATTCACATGATCTGGTCGGACACGCCTTGCTGGTCCACCTGCTGGAACGGCGGGAACGAGTACATAAAGTCCCTGCAGAACCCCAATCTGGAGTTCGTGCTGCTGCAGCATCCATGGTTCGAGAACGATGCCAAGTTCGCCGACGTGGTCCTTCCCTCCAACACACGCTACGAGGTGGAGGATGTCTCGTTCGACGCGCAGAGCGGAATGTTCGCCACGATGATCCACTGCGACCAGGAAGTAGAGCCGTATGGGGAGTCCAAGAGCGACTGGTTCTGCGTGTGCGAGGTCGCCAAGAAGCTCGAGGAGCTCTATGGTGCTACTGAAAAGCGCTATGAGGGAATCTTCAACCGCTACACCCGCGGCCGCAATGTAGCGGATTGCGTGAAGGTAGCCTGGGAAGAGGGCGGCGTGAAGGAGCACATGGGGTTCGACGAGTGGATCGACAAGGGATACTGCTCGTCGCCGATCAAGCCCGGATGGGAGGACCGCCCAGTTGGAATGAGCGAGTTCTATAACGATCCGGAGGGACATCCGCTCTCGACCCCTTCCGGGAAGATCGAGGCCTACTCCACCGCACTTGCCGAGCACTTCCCCGACGATGACGAGCGCAGGCCATATGTGCAGTACATCGCCGACTCGCCAAGGTTCCACGAGTACCGCGAGAGCGAGAAGGCGAAGAAGTACCCGTTCCTGATCATCTCCAACCACCCGCGCTGGAGGGTACACGCCAACTTCGATGACAACTCCTGGCTGCGCGAGATCGAGACCTGCAAAGTCATCGGTCCGGATGGGTATGCATACGAGCCCGCCTGGCTCAACCCCGCCGATGCCGAGAAGCTCGGCGTGAAGAACGGCGACGTTGTGAAGATCTTCAACGACCGCGGCTGGGTGCTCGGAGGCGTATACATCACCGAGCGCATCATCGAGGGCGTTGTGCTTCAGGACCACGGTGCTCGCGTCGACCCGATCGAGCCGGGTGTCTCCGACCGTGGAGGAGCCAACAATCTGATCGCCCCGCTCGAGACCACGTCGAAGAATGCAGCCGGCGAGGTCACGTCCGGATACCTCGTGGGCGTGGAGAAAGTCGATGTGTTCGAGCTGGCCAAGCAGTATCCCGAGGCCTTCTCGCGCACGTTCCATGCAGATGAGGGAGTCGATATCGAGAACTTCATCATCGACGAGTAGGAAAATTTTCCATCGGGGCTGCACGGTGTGATGCCATCTGGGCGCTCGCCCTTTAGCTCTGGAGGATAGCCGAGAGATGATTCCCCTCATCTTGTTGCGGGATAGGGGATAGGACAAGAGAGGTTTGGAAAGATGGGAAAGGTTTTCGTATTCGACCACAGCTACTGCAATGGCTGCTATGGTTGCCAAATCGCATGCAAGGACGAGCATTGCGGCAATGATTGGATGCCGTATCAAAAGCCGCAGCCCGAGCTCGGCCATTTCTGGTGCAAGCTCCACGAGACCACGCACGGCCAGGTTCCGAAGGTGAGGATCGAGTACACGCCGGTCATGTGCCAGCAGTGCGATGCATGCCCGGTGGTTGCAAAGCATCCAGGTGTGGCAGTCAAGCGCGACGACGGTCTGGTCCTGCTCGACCCGGTGAAGTCCGAGGGTATGCGCGAGATCGTGGACGAGTGCCCCTACGGTGCCATCTATTGGAACGATGAACTCAACATCCCGCAGAAATGCGATGGCTGCGCTCACCTGGTCGACGCAGGGGAGATCCCGCACTGCGTGGACCTTTGCGCCACCGATGCGCTGAAGTTCGGGGAAGAGGAGGACTTCGCCGACGAGATCGCGAAGGCCGAGGTCCTGCATCCCGAATATGGCACCAAGCCGAGGGTCTACTACCTCAATGCCCCCAAGCTTTTCATTGCCGGAAGCGTCTGGGACGAGAAGGACAACGAGGTCATCATCGGGGCGAAGATCTCGCTGGAGGGACCGAACGGGGTATCAGTCGAGACCGTCTCCGACGATTTGGGCGACTTCTGGTTCCTGAAACTCGATGCCGGTGACTACAAGGTCACGATGAATGCAGAGGGATATGCGGAGAAGACCGTGGACGTGAAGCTCGACAAGAGCCTCAACATCGGAGATTTCGCACTCGACCGCAAGTAGCTGGGGAAACTGCGGGAGGCCTGGTGAAGTGCTTGGTTTCCCGTCGTTTTAGGTTATGTTCCAGTTGCGTTTTCCAGCTCGGGTTTCTTCGAACAGATTTGCTTTGCGCCGTGCGCGGACTGCAGGTGATTTATCGGTGCGCATGGGATAAAATGACGTTACTGCCTTCGTAGCTCAGGGGATAGAGCACCGCTCTCCTAAAGCGGGTGTCGCGCGTTCGAATCGCGCCGGGGGCACCAGCAAACCCGCAGGTCAGGGGGGCATGTTTCCCCTGACCTTTCCTCTTTCAAGGGGCTTTCCAAGCCCGAAAAACCGCAAATCGCCCGCAAATGAAATATATTTCATGCTGTTCTGAGCTTCACAATCTTCTCGCTGGGCTTTAGCAAACCTCCGAGAAGGTCAGCCGCTCGCCTGTCGTTTTCCGGCACGGCATGGGCGTACCAGTTGAGCGTGAGTGTTGCACTCGAATGCCCCATACGCGCCTGAACCGTCTTCACGTCAACGCCGTTCGCAAGGAGCTGGGTTGCCTGAGTGTGCCTCAGCTCGTGGAATTTCAGCCCCTCGAATCCTATGGAGCCACGGTATTGCGCCCACCAACGAGAGAAATTCGACGTTGAGATGAACCCTCCTATACTGTCGCAGCATACGGGCGTTGCCCCTATCTGCTCCAAGCCAAGGTTTCCCAGCAGCCCAGATTGAACGCTCTTCCACTCTCGGAGAGCTTCCAGCAGCATGCTGTCAATGCAAATGCGCCTCTTCCCCGCACTGGTCTTAGGCTCCTTCAGCTCGCCGTGAACAGTCAGCGAGTGCCTAACGGATATCGTTCCCCCGTCAAGGTCGATATCCTCCCAAGCAAGCCCCAGAACCTCTCCTCGCCTCATGCCCGTGCCCAACGCTATGCGGACTGCCTGAAGTCGCGAGATGTCAACGAGGGACGTTTCACGAGAGGCACCTTCCCTGCCGTGAGCCATCTCGTAGGCTTCTGCCGTGGAGCGGTCGAGAGTTTCGAGCAGCTGCCTAGACTCCATCAGGGAGAGGGAGCTTCTGTCGCTTTCGGCAAGAGAGGGGCACTCCACGCAGTCGAGCGGGTTCCTAATAATCAAATCGTATTTCACGGCTTGCCTGAACACCTGATTGATGCACATATGGTATTTGCGAATCCTCGAATCGCTGTAACCGTGCTCAGTGCGCAAGGCGGTGTAAAGGGAGTCGATCATCTTCGGAGTGATATCGGCCATCTTCGCTCCACCGATGTACGGGAACACCTTCTCCAGTATCGATTCATAATCCTCAATGGTCGTTCTCGTAACCTTCCCTGCCGAACGCTTGCCGTCCAGCCATTCGGTTGCGAACTCTCCGAAAGTCTCGCGTCTCCCCTCAATGGAAAGGCCACTCTCGTGCTGTCTCCTGAGTTCGTCTCGAACCCTGCGAGCGTCCGCCTTCGTCCCGTGAACCCTCTTCGAAGCTTTCTCGTATTTCCCCGTGACGGGGTTCTTCCCGAAAGATATCTGAACATCCCAGATACCCGCGCCTCGATTGATAATCGAGCCATCTCCTTTAGACATTTCCGAACCTCCTTCCTTTCGTTTGCGGTTGCCTTCCATGTATCCCAAACCGCCATGAATCGGCGGGGTTTGGCTATTCCCGCACCGTTTCCCTTCCCTTTTTGCTCCTGCTCTTCCGGGTACGTTTTGCTATACCGCATTGTTTGCAGCAGTAAACAGCATCGCAATGGGGCTTCTTCGCATCGCTGCGTGTGTACTTGAATATCCTCCCGCATTTCTCGTTGACGCACTTTCTCCAAGGCGCGGGGTCGGCTATAGCGTCTATGACCTGATTGCAGATTGCGGAAGTGAGAAGCCCCCAAGAGTCGAGCGTTGACCTTCGCGGGGGGTTCATGGAGGGAACTCCATAAGCCGTGATTTCCAAATTGTGCCGTGCCCCAGCTTCAATGAAGCCTTGCCAGTTCGGGAATATCGCCCGTTCCCACTCCTCGCCCTCTATCTGCCAGAACATCGATCTTATGCAAGCCTGAAGGCACTCGATAGTGGAGATGGCCTCGCATTCGGATATCACGGGGAAGCAGTGCAGGAAGAACGAATCATCCTCGAATTTACCTTGAAGAGAATCCGTGCACTCCATGCCCCGCCTCAGGGTGTCGCGCTCCGATTCGTCTTTGATCCAAGTGAGAGAGGAGGGGTTGTTCCTAGCAGGCGAGAAGGGAAAGCCCCATCCTTCCAAGAAGCGGCGAAGAGAGGTTTCGTCTTCCGGGACAACTTCCATCAGCTCGTGGCTGAAGAACTCCACGGGTAGCGAATCGTGAAACGTCCCGGGCGTATCCGTCCCGGGCTTGTTCTTCTTGGGCTTATACGGCTTAAAAGAATACCCTTCTGATTCCCCGCACGTGAATTTCTCCACCTCGCCGGAATACCAGTAGAAAGATAGAACCCCGATGGGGCTGTTCTCGTAAACGATTGTTTCTTCACGTAGCTTTCTCGTTGTCGTCTCGATGCTATCCATGTTTGTTCCTGTTTGAAAATGTAACGGTAAATACGATTTGTTTTTCATTACATCTTCTCTTAGATTAAGCACAAGCCGAAGAAAAATCAAGTTAGGCGAAAACGGCAGAAAGGAGCATCGAGCATGCGGGAGATGAAGAAGAGGCGCAAGGAGTTGGGGTACACGCAGCTGGACGTTGCCGCGCGGTCGGGAGTAGAGACTTCCACTATTTCCCGTGCCGAAGTCCACGGGTTCATGTACCCGGGAGAGTTGGCGAGAGTCGCGAAGGCTCTCAGCTGGGAGGGAGAGCCTTCGGAGCTTCTGAAGGAGGCTAGCCAAGATGAATAGCGCATTCATGGGGAACGCGAGCGAGAGCCTGCCTTCCGTGTTCGCAGAAGGGGAGCTAGAGGGTTATCCCGAAATGCTCAACACCGATGATTTGGGGCGGTTGCTGGGGGTTTGCAGGGCAACGGCAACGAGCCTTTGCGAGAAGGAGCTTCCAGCCGTGAAAATCGGGCACAGATGGTATGTCTCCAAATCTAGGTTCGTGGAGTATTGCGACACGATCTATAAGAGGCGTTCGCAGTTCAAAGGCAAGCAGGGTAGATATGGGAGAAGGTAGAGGAGTGGTTTCGAATGGAAATGTCCTGTGAAACGCCTGGGAAAAAGAAAACACCTGCTGAAGCTCCAGCCGCCAAACTCGATGCTCCAGCAGGCACAGGGGGAAAAGTTATTTCCCTAGGGGAGTTTACCACCGAAGAGGAGGAGGAGATTTACCAGAACCTTCTCCGTTCCAAGGTCGATGAGTGCAGGAAATGGGAGGAGGCGAACCCCCGCTGCATGCGCTACATGGAGGACAAGTGCAGGGAACTCGTACGCAGAGGGCGGCACTTCTCGTTCAAAAAGGTTTTAGAGGATGCCCGCTATCACTGCACTCCCGACAACGGCAACGAGATGTTCAGGCTACCCAACGAGTACAGCCCCATCCTAGCAAGAGACTTGTTGAGGCGCGTTCCCGGCATGGGCGAGCTTGTGGAGGTTCGACGCTCGAAGTTCGATGACGTTATCGGAGGTTCCAAGTGAGCAGGGAGAAAACTTGCTTCTCAAGCAGGGTTTGCTGTTCGGATTCATTCCTCGAACTGTCGCACGGTGCCCAGTCTCTCTATTACCAGCTCTGCCTGAACGCCGATAACAACGGGTACATCGTGAGCAGCAAGGCTATCGTCAGGCTCTCCAATTGCAGCGGGGAGGATTTCGAGGAGCTTGTTGATTCCGGGTTCGTTCTGGTTGCAGAGGCATTCGGGGGCGGTGCCCTCATTGCCGATTGGTACGTTAACAACAACGATATCCGGACGCGCATAAGGGACGAAAGAGGAGTCCAGACCAACGAGAGGAAGCCGTTCGATCTAGTCACCCGCAACATCGTTGCCTTCAGGGGAACGCCGTACAAATCCCCTTACGTGCTCAACCGGGTTTTCTCAGAGGAGGAGATCGAGGCTGAGAGGGAGATGTTCGGAGAACGTTCACAGAACATTCACTGAACGTTCATGGAACGTTACGCCTGAATAGAAGAGAAGGGAAGGCAACGAGGAGAACACAAGGCAATGAAAGGGAATTGGAACAGAGGGGGAAGAGAAGGGAAGCCCAACGGCTCTCCTCGTTGTAATATCCACTTAAGACGGCAACATTGATTCCGAGGGGTGCTCTTCAATGGCGGATATAGAGGCGTACATCAAAGCAGAGCTATCAGAGAACAGGGAGGTTTGCCCCATGTGCGGGAGGAACCTAGTCATTCAGGGCACGACGGCCGCGACAAGGTACGGGGTTTGCGAGAGGTGCTATTACAGGGCACTCGCAGACGCCAACAGGGCGAAGATAGAGGCCGATTCAGCTCGGAGGGATTACGACGTTGCGAGGCAGCAGCTCTCTAGGAGCAGGAGGAAGGCTGGGAAAATTGGCTAGGCAACCCACCCCGAAGCAGCTCGCGTTCGCCCGTAACATCATATCCGGGATGAACCCCTCAGAAGCCTACAGGGAGGCGGGGTACAGGTGCGGCAAGCCCTCCACGGTCGCGAAGGAGGCCAACAGGCTCCTCCACAACCCCAATGTATCCCCCATCATCGACAAGGGCAGGGAAGAGGGCAGAAAGAGGGCGCAATGGACGCTGGAGACGGAATTAGAGCGTCTGAGAGCCGTCAACGACAGGAGTTTCGAGGCGATCACGAGCGGCGGAGGGATTCGGAGGGATGAGAGCACGGCGTTCTTCGGCTCCCTTGACAGGCTGCACGACCTGACGAACAATCTCCCGGACAGCGAGAACAAGAAGGAGATGGCCGTTTTCATCGACGGCGAGGGGCGGATAACGAACGAGGAAGTTCTGAAGGCGGTGAGAGAGGGAGGCGTTATCGCCGAACCCATTATCTTCTTTTCGTACGAGGTACCGGAAACCCCCGGAGAAGCTTAGCCCCGGGGGTTCCCTCTTACTTCGAGCCTTACTCCTCGGTGAGGAACTTGCACTCCCAGACGCAACGCCCGAGCACGGGGTTGTCTCCTAATCCCTCCACGAAATGGGAGTCTCCCTCCCTGTAGACCATGAGGAAAATATCCTCGTAGAGGCCGAGCAGGAAAACCCCGCCCTCCTCCAGCTCCGTCATGTCGGGGTCGATGAAATACACCTTCTCCTCTTCCATGCAATCGGTGTAGAAGAACCCGTTCGGGTGGTTCTCCACAAGTCGCGACATGATGTTGGACTTTCTGGACTGCACTTCTATGCAATCGAACTTCTCGATGATCTCCTCTTTGCGCATGTTTTCTCCTTTGGTTGATTCCGTGCAATTTACCCTCTGATACATGGGCGGCAAACCGCCTGTCTCTACTGCCTTTCGTTGCCCGCAAATCGCCCGCAAATGAAATTGGTATTGCCTATGTCTACATTGCGTTGCCTTGCTTTACGATTTGCTTAGTTTGCGGGGGATTTTATTGGGTTGACCTGCGAAAAAGGTACTCCTAAAGCGGGTGTCGCGCGTTCGAATCGCGCCGGGGGCACCAGCAAACCCGCAGGTCAGGGGCTGATTTCCCTCTGGCCTGCTATTTCTTTTATTGGGACCTGACAAGGAATCGAGGGAATCAGGCCCCGCTGCAGAAATAGACCGTCTCTAGCGTGCTAGAGGCAGCAAGTCTCTGCATTTATAGCCAAATGCGGGCTAGCCTGCAATGACTTCGCGTATCTAGCGTGCTAGAGGCATGAAGTTGTTGCAGACTGCATTAGAGCGACGCATGAGCACATGCCAAAGGAACTGACCATTTCAGATACGGTTACGTCTGTCTAAAAGCTTGTCATGGTGGTCTACGTCCAGCAGGAGGATGATTGTATCTCCCGAGAACTTAATTGCCATGCGAATATCCATATTCACGCTGACTTCGAACTCAGAAGAACCCTTGATGCGTTTGGTTCTAAGTGACGGGTGCCAAGGATTCTTGGCAAGCACTCTAGTTTTTTCTTAATCAGACCCTGCTCTTGACCTGTCAACCTTTTATATCGTTTTGCAAAATTCTTCGTCGGTTGCAGAGTGTATGTCATATGCGGTCATTATCCAGGTCGTCTATCAAATTTTCGACATCGTCGTAAAGCTTTGCGTCGCCGTTCTTCCGCTCTTTCTCCGCTTCTGCCGCGAGCGCCTCAAGCTTTGCAACCTTGTCTTTGGGATAGACGACAACGGGAACAAGCAGCACCTTTCCTCCCTCGACTACGACGTCGAATAAATCGCCTTTTTGCAAACCAAGCTCGTTTACAACGGATTTCGGAATAGTCACCTGCGATTTATCTTTCAGCTCTGCTAGCATTGCTATCTCCTTCGACATGAATTCCATTTTTCAATATTCTAACTTTCTGATTTTCTGATTTCAAGGTGTGCTTCGCTGGGAGTATGCGTTTCCCCCATTCATCACAAGACGGCGGCCGAAACTTCCCTGCGGTTCGAATCGTGCCGGGGGCACCACTCCGAAAATGTTAGAACCCGTCCGACGATGTGCCGGTCGGGTTCTTGTTTTGTGACGTTGTTGAGCTTCAGAGGTTGAAATTCCTCTGGCCTGCTTTTGTTGTATTTATGTCCGAAATTCCAAAAGTGTGTGAAAAATGGGTGAAAAAATTTTCTAATGAACTAATAGCGGAAGAAATTTCCCTCCACGATGGTGGGATGATGAAACGGGCCTAAACAATAATCCTTTTAAATAGAGAGGAAAATGCTATGGTAACAGCTCATGAAGCTTTCGTTGCGGTGTTCTATGCCCTCGATGCAGCATATGACGAGAGTAAGGATGAAGAAATAGGAAAATACCTGTCAGATGCGAATCCATTTTTGTTTAACGACAGGGACTCTGCAGATCCTGCTATTTTCGAAGAATATCAAGGAAAGTTTTTAAATCAGTTTGGTGATTGGGCAGGTGTTGAGGAGTCCCTTGAATTCTCACGTGCGTATCTTGAGGAGAAGAGCGAGACTCTATTGGCTGCTTTTAACTCAGTTGTAGACGATGCAAAATGGAAATCAGCGATTGAGGGATGACGGGTCCATCAAAGTCATTACCGGGATTTCTCGCTGTGGCAAATCGTACCTTCTTTTCAACATCTTCTCGTGATGCCTTCTCAACAACAGTTCTCAGGTTTCCCCGATTTCAGGGGTGTCAAGCAACTTTTTCGGTGGGATTTTTATCGGTGGTCGAGGGGAGCGAAAGCCGATCTTGAAGCTCCTGCTTCTCAAACTACATCGTAAGAAGAAAAACGTGTATTTCAAATACACGAAAAAATAAAAATACGTGTATTTTAAATACAGAAAATGTATGCCATCCATATCGGGTTTCAAGTAGCGGCCCCCTGGTTCCATACGACGAAGATGAGGGGAGCTTCTTCAAGGTCTATGTGGCCGACACTGGAATAATGTTCTACAAGCTGGGAATCAATCCCAACATCTGGCTCGATGAGGCAGGCCAGGATTTGGTAATGCCGTCCTCTGATTTTAGAGGCGCTCTGGCGGAGAACGGCGTTATGCAGGCTTTCGCCTCAAATGATTTGCAGACGTTCTATTGGATGCCACCCGATTCGTGGAACGATCGCGGTGAGGTCGATTTCCTCCTCCAGGACGACCGTGGCCGAGTCGTTCCGATCGAGGTGAAGTCCGACCGGAATATAAAGGCTCGCACGCTCACCAAGTTCATGGAACGTTCTGTCTGAGATAGCCTAGTAATCGCCGGAATCACGGAGCTTGTTCCCCGCCGTGATTTTGGGGAGCGCGCTCTGTGAAATCGGGGAAATAGGGGTTGACAGAGACAGAACGTTCGAGTGCGCCTTACAGCGTGGTTCTCTCGACTCGAGATTTCTCGCGGACAGATGAAGACGGGGGCGAGGAGATCAGACACGTGCCCCTCTATGCGGCGCATTGTCTAGGCGAGAGCTGCATAAAGGTTTCCCAATGATCCAGAAAGGCGTGGCCTTCTGTCGCCGCTATTTGCGGGTCTTAAGCAGCTCTGCCTTCAGCTCGTCCTCGATGCGCTTCATCTCCACTTCGGCCTGCTGACGCTTCTCGCGACCTTCCTGCTGAATCTGCACCACTTCGTCGAGGGTCTGGATCAGCTGTTCGTTGGTGTGCTTGAGCGTCTCGATGTCCACGATGCCACGCTCGCTCTCCCGCGCGATGTCGGTCGTGGTCTGATGCAGGATGTCGGCGTTTTTGCGCAGCAGCTCGTTGGTCATGTCGGTCACCGCATTCTGTGCCCTCACCGCCTGCGTGGAGTTCTCGATGCCCAGAGCCAGCACCATCTGGCTCTTCCACAGTGGGATGGTGTTCACGATGGTGGTCTGGATCTTCTCGATCATCACCGTCTCGCCGTTCTGTACGAGTCTGATCTGTGGTGCCGTCTGCATGGCGATGGTGCGGGTCAGCTCCAGGTCGGAGATCTTCTTCTCCAGGCGGTTGCACTTGGACTCCAGGTCCTGCGCGGCCTGCGCATCCTCGGTTCGGCCGGTCTCCCGCGCCTTGTCCATCAGCTGGGCCAGCTCGCCCTCGCGGATCTCCTTCAGGCGCTTCTTGCCGGCCAGGATGTACATCGTGAGTTCCTTGTAGTACTCAAGGTTCAGGTCGTACAGCTTGTCCAGCATCGCCGAGTCCTTCATCAGCTTCATCTGGTGGGTCTGCAGCACCTTGACCGTCTTGTCGACGTTGCCCTCGACCTTGTCGTACTTCGCGCGCAGGCCTTCCACCTTGTTGGCACCGCGTTTGA
>JBMNUL010000044.1:0-16156 GCA_050946255.1 Coriobacteriales bacterium
CGGTGGTCCTGCGGGAAGGCTCGATAACCACGGCTCAAATTATGGATTTCGTGAAATGAGTTGCGGTTGGTTCTTGTCTTGAGGGGTGCTAACGGGCAAAATCTGTAGTTGCCGCGCAAGAATGAGTTGCGACGATTTTCTCGATGTCTTTCTGCTAAGTTTTGTAGAGATGAGCTGGCAGATGAAGTCAAGGAGGGGCTGATGCGCATAGCTATTGGAAACGACCATGCCGGGTTCGAGATGAAAGCCCAGCTGTCGGATTTCATCGAGAGCTTGGGTCACGAGGTGGAAGACCTCGGGTGCTATAGCTCGGACAGGGTCGATTACCCCGACTATGCGGCCAAGGTGGGACATACCGTCATGGCCGGCGATGCAGACATGGGAATTCTGATCTGCGGCACCGGAATCGGAATGTGCATCGCGGCCAACAAGGTTCACGGAATCAGGGCTGCAAATGTTACCAATCCAGAAATAGCCCCATTTGCCAGAGCCCACAACAACGCCAATGTGCTCACCTTATCCGCGCGCTTCGTGGACGTGGACACCAACAAGGAAATCATCAAGAGGTTTCTGGAAACCGATTTCGAGGGTGGAAGGCACGCGGGAAGGGTCGACAAGATCTCCGCACTAGACGACGAAAGGCTGTAGGACCATGGATTACACGGAACTGAAGGCAACGGACCCCGAAGTAGCCAAGATATTGGATGAGGAGCTCGCCCGTCAGCGCGACAGCATCGAGCTCATCGCCTCGGAGAACTTCACCTCCCCATCAGTGATGGAGGCTATGGGAAGCGTTCTCACCAACAAATATGCCGAGGGTTATCCGGGAAAGCGCTACTACGGTGGTTGCGAGGAGGTCGACATCGCAGAGAATCTCGCCATCGAGCGGGTGTGCAAGCTTTTCGGGAGCAAGTACGCCAACGTTCAGGCCCACAGTGGGTCGGGTGCGAACATGGCTGCTTACATGGCAGTCATGAAAGACGGAGATACGATTCTGGGAATGGCGCTCGACAACGGCGGCCATCTCTCCCATGGTGCGAAGGTCAGCTTCTCCGGCAAGGTCTACCATTCGGTTTCCTATGGAGTAGACCCCGAGACCGAGCGAATCGACATGGACGAGGTCGCCAGGATCGCGGAGATGTGCAGGCCACAGGTGATCGTCGCTGGAGCCTCCGCATATCCCAGGACCATCGACTTCAAGGCTTTCGCAGAGGTGGCTCACAATGTGGGGGCATATCTGATCGTGGACATGGCCCATATCGCCGGGCTGATTGCGGCCGGCTATCATCCAACGCCCGTTGGAGTTGCCGATATCGTGACCTCCACCTCCCACAAGACGATGCGCGGACCTCGCGGGGGATTCATCCTCACCGATGACGAGGAACTCATCAAGAACATCAACAAGGCCATTTTCCCTGGAATTCAGGGTGGGCCGCTGATGCACGTTATTGCTGCCAAGGCAGTCGCCTTCGGCGAGGCTCTGAAGCCGGAGTTCAAGGACTACATCGGCAAGGTCGTGGAGAACGCCGCCCAGCTCGGAAAGGGCATGACAGACGGAGGACTGCGGCTCGTCTCCGGTGGAACAGACAACCATCTTTGCCTCGTGGACCTCACTCCCGCAGGCACCACCGGCAAGGAGGCCGAGGAGGTCTTGGGGTCTGTGGGAATCACCTGCAACAAGAACACGATTCCAAACGAGAAGCAGCCTGCATCGATTGCCAGCGGAGTGCGTATCGGCTCACCTGCCATGACGACCCGTGGTTTCGACGCCGACGAGTCGTACAGGATCGGCCAACTCATCGCGAAGACCGTGTTCAACCGCAATGACCAGAAGGTGCTCGACTCCATATCTGCCGAGGTGGCAGATATGCTGAAGAAGCACCCTCTCTATCCAGAGCTGGGATAACAAGGGCGATCTGCCCACGATAACGTTGGGAATCTGGCCCGCATGGTTCTTGCCGTGTGGGCTGCGCATGGGGTTCCGGCGATTAGCGAAAGGATCATCGTAGATGACTGATTCGAGTCTAGATTTCAACAAGCAAGACCCTCGCCCGAGCTGGGACGATTACTTCCAGACGATTACCCGAGACGTTGCCGAGAGGTCGACGTGCCTCCGCCGTCATGTTGGGGCAATCATCGTGAAGGACAAGCGCATCCTCGCAACTGGTTACAATGGTGCGCCATCGGGTCTCGAGCACTGCCTTACCCGTGGGTGCCTCCGCGAGCAGCTGGGAATCCCCTCGGGTCAGAAACAGGAACTCTGCCGCGCTACACATGCCGAGCAGAACGCCGTGATCCAAGCTGCCCGCTATGGTGTGCCGATCGACGGCGCAACGGTCTATTGCACCAATCAGCCCTGCACCGCATGCGCGAAGATCCTGATAAACGCCGGTGTGAAGGAAATCGTCTACGAAAATCCCTATCCCGACAAGCTCGGAGAGGAGATGCTCGCCGAGGCCAATATCAAGCTGAGACACCTGCCCAGGGAGTAATTTCATGGAAGCTAGGGGCACCGAAGAATTGGTTCGCGAAACCATCGATTTGAAAGAGGGTTCGGCATGAGTTGCTACAAGATAGTCTTCAGCCCAACTGGCGGAACGAAAAAGGTCGTCGATATCCTTGGAGAGGTCTTGGGCTCCGACAAGGAGATAGACCTCTGCGACAGGACTGCCGATTTCTCTGAATTCGCGTTTTCTCCCGATGACGTGTGCCTGGTGGGTGTTCCCGCGTTTGGCGGGAGAGTCCCCGCTGTTGCAGTCGAGCGTTTGTCTAAGATGCATGGAAACGGTGCTCTCGCCATTGCAGTGGCTGTCTTTGGCAACAGGGCGATCGATGACACCCTGGTAGAGCTATATGACGTATTAGAGGGTGCTTCCTTCTCATGCATCGCCGCAGTTGAGGCGGTTGCCGAGCATTCGATAGTCCGCGATTACGGTGCCGGCAGGCCGGACGATGACGACGTGAAGAGCCTTCGGGAGATTGCCGGGAAGATCGAAGATGCGATCTCATCGAAATCCGAGGGGAAGGGGACGATTGGGAAACCCGATATCCCCGGAAACCGCCCATATCTCAAGTACAATGGAGTTCCTGCCAAGCCAAAGGCCTCGAAGGCATGCAATGGCTGCGGAACCTGTGCGAGATTGTGCCCGGTGGGGGCAATCGATGAAAACGATCCCAAGAACACAGATAACGATGTCTGCATCAGCTGCATGCGCTGCATTGCAGTATGCCCGCAAGGTGCCAGGAGCATAAGCAAGGTCGTGCATGCCGCAATTTCGAAGGCGTTGAAGAAGCCCTGTGCCGAGCGCAAGGAGAACAAGCTCTACATGAACGCATGATGCGAGTGCTTGAACGCATGACGCGAGCGCTGAGACTTTGGCCACGCTGCTCAGGTTCTCTAACCACGCCTTTAAATTGGGGATGAACTTTTCAACCAGGTAGATGCCTTTCAACTGGGAGGATGCCTTCAAAGCTAGAGGAAATCTTTCAACTTGAGAAGTTCCTTTCTACCCGAGGTTGGGCGGCCTTGGCTTCGGTGGGAGACTTGCTCAATCTTCGATCGGACAGGAGAAGACTTTGGAGAAGCGGAGTTGTTTCGACGGTTATGCCGGCAATGATCAGCAGATGATTCGCTATCACGATGAGGAGTGGGGCAAGCCGTGCCATGACGAGCAGAACCTGATAGAGCTCTTCTTCTTGGAGATGTTCCAAGCCGGTCTGTCTTGGAAGACGATTCTGCACAAACGAGAGGCCTTTCGCAATGCCTTGTGCGGGTTCGACGTGGACAAGGTCGCGGCTTTCGACGAGTCGAAGGTCGAGGAGCTGATGAACGATCCTGCCATCATCCGAAATAGGAAGAAGATCGAAGGCGCAATAATAAACGCCCGCCTGATCGAGGGCATTCAAGAGGAGTTTGGGTCGCTATCCAATTACCTTTGGCATTTCACCGGCGACCAGTCGATTTTCGAACCGATAGAGGTCACACGCGATGAACTCTCCGATGAGGTCTCGAAGGACATGAAGAAGCGTGGCATGAAGTTCGTGGGCTCCGTCACCATCTTCTCCTACCTGCAGTCTGTCGGGATCATCTACTCGCATCCTCGTTACTGCTGGCGATTCGATGAGGACGGAGCCGAAGAGTTCGTACGGAACAGATACTCCGCTGGCAAGGTATATCAGGTCGAGGAATAGCGCGCGTTTTGGCTGGGGATTAGGCCTCCAAACACTAGCAGATGGACATCAGGGATCTCAAATCGGGGATTAGTGACGTTTGGCGGACGGTTTCCATAGTTCCCGAAGCCTCGCGGCAGGCAGTATTTTGGGAGGCTATGCGAAAACAGCTCTCTTCACCAGGGTCACTTTATTCGACGTCGTATCCTGGGGTCTTTTCCTTGGTGATTATCAATGAGAAGTATCCGGCATCGTCTGGGATTTCATCTAAGCTGTGATAGCACTTCTCGTCTGGCATTCCACAGTTCTCAACCATGAAAACGTCTCGGTCGCTCGACCCCAGCTTGACCTTCACATCCTTCATCTTGCTGCCGGATTTCATGAGCACATAGGTGCCGGGCTGGGCCAGTGGTTGCCCGAGACTGTGTGATGCCGGAATGATGTGCAAGGGCTGAGTCCATTCCGCTAGGGGAATTCCCAATGTGGCTGCCGCAGCGCAAAAAGAAGGTATGCCATTGATCAGCTCGACTTTGTAGCCATCGGCCTTCACGAAATGCTGGATGTAGGTGAAGGTGCTGTAGACGGTCACGTCTCCGAGTGTCAGGAAGACGACGTTCTTGCCGGAGTCGAGTATCTTCTCAAGGCTCTTGGCTCCCTTGCAGTGGCTCTCGTTCTGCTCTCTGCGGTCCATCACCATTGGGAAATGCATCGGGATGAGCTCTTTCTCGGCCAACTCTGGAACTGCCTGCACTGCAATCTTGAAAGCTGTGGTTTCCCTGGGCTCCTCGCCCGGCAGTGCGATCACGTCGTTTTCCCTTATCGTGCGAACCGCCTTGAGCGTCATGAGCTCGGGATCGCCCGGTCCAACTCCCAAGCCGTATAGGATTCCCGACATCTAATGCTCACCCCTTCGAATCTGTCCTTGTATTGAAAAAGTTTCTTGCAGTTATCTGTCCATCGGGAAAGGTTTCGCCTTGGAAAATGCAGGGAGCTTTCCCCGACGGTGAATATCCCTGGCTCCAACAAAGATACCATTATGCAGGAGTTGCGCGTTGTCTCGAAGTTAGGGCACGACATCTAACGGCTAGGGCACGGTGGAAGGACCTCGAACTGACTGGTGTGTGCACGGTTGAGCTTGCGTATCGCGTTCATTCCATGCCGGGATTCCATGACTGGGTGCAGGTGCCCTTCTTACTTGCATGAAGTGATAGGGTTTCAGGTGGCGGAAGTAGAACCAAAGGAAATCAAACGCCAGATTGAAAGGCGTCAGCATTGTGAAAAGAATCGAGGGAGCCGCATCTACCTGCGACTCCCTCTCTTGGCAAATTATCCGTAGCTGCTCTAGATTTTGCTCTGAGCCAGCACCATGGAACCTTCTTACGACCTGCGGTTTACGTAGTGGATGCCGTCGCGGGTTCCATCATAGGGCGACATAGTGAAGAGCCTTCGCCCGTCAGCCCTCAAGCGCGCTGCCTCTGCACCTGCGGGAGTCTCCGGGTCGTCCACGTCTCCATAGAACAGTGCCTTCGTCGGGCAGTCGTGCACGCAGTACGGCTCTGGGTAATCATACGATACGTTTGAGCAGCGCATGCAGTTGGTCTTCCAAACCGGGATCCACTCCATGTGGAGGTTTGGCCAGGTTCCAGCTGGCTTGTCGATGCCCTCGCCAGAACCGAGAGTCCTCACGTTGATGCACCATTTCTCGTCGGAAAGGCCATTGGCGAACTTGCAGGCGAACGCGCAGGTCCAGCATCCGGTGCAGCGCTCGAGGTCAACCAGAATGTCTCCGTTTGCCATCTTAGGCCTCCTTTCGGTCAGAAACCTTGCGCACATCGCATGCACAGTCCCATGTGGTGTCCCAAGATCCGGTTGCCACGCTCAGCTGTCCAGCATATGCGCTCGCGGGCTCGTTCTCGGCCCTGTAGATGTCCCACCATCTCTTGGCCAGAGCGTTGTCGGACTCATGACCAGATAGCGGAAGCAGCAGCTCGGAGTACATTCCGTCCTCGTAGTGCTTGTGTCTCCAGCCGAACCATGCCTGAATCGTTCCGGGCGGCACCGCCTCGTCCAAACGCGCAGGTGCGACCATGTGCCCGCGGTCGTTGAACACCTCGATCTTCTCCCCATCGGTGATTGACTTCGCCTTTGCGTCCACGGGGTTGATGCGGATCGTCGGCATTCCGCCGGACATCTCCTGCATGAGCGGATCGTCGGTGTACATCGACTGCATGAAGAAGCGCTGACGGCCGGAGAAGAACTGATATGGGTACTTGTCGTTCTTGGTCACGCCGGGAGCCTCATACGGTGGCTCGAAAGTGGAGAAGCCGTGACCGAGGTCATAGAGGTCCTCGCAATAGACTTCCATGCGGGCAGATTTCGTTGCGAAGGGCAGGGCGAGCGGGTCGAATTTGGGCTCTGGGGGAGCGGCCATCCTCACCATCTTCTCCTTCTTGAGACGTTCGAGGGTGAGCGGCGGGTCGATCATCGAGATGAGCGGGTAATCGGTCTTGAGCCTGAGCTCCAGCCATTCGTCATCGGTCTTGTCGAACAAGTCCCCAATGCCGAGCCTCTTTGCAAGTCCGCTGAGGAAGTAGTTGGCGTTTCGGGCTTCTCCCCGAGGCTCGATTGCCGGCTCCTGCAGGACCACGTGGTTGTAGCATGCGGAGGCGATGATCTCCTCGCGCTCGAACGGCATGCAATCGGGGAGCACGTAGTCGGCGTACTCGCCGGTGTCGGTCATCCAGATGTCGAAGTCCACGATCAGGTCGAGCTTGGGGAACACGTCGTTGACCCAGCGTCCACGGTTGGGGCAGTTGTGCACGGGGTTACCGGACATCTTGATGAAGCCCTTGTACTTGCCTTCCTGCACGCCGTCGAACCAATCGACCAGCTTGATGAACTTGCCCTTGCCATTGCCCGGACCATAGGGCTCGACGATGGGGGTATCGTTGAATGCCGCAGGGTACTCTGTTGGCATGAGCGCGGTGGTGACTCCTGCGCCCGGACGTCCGAAGTAGCCCATCAATGCGCCGAGAAGGAAGAACGAGCGGTAGCTCTCGCCCTGGTTCTGATAACGCAGTCCGAGTGCGCCCAAGATGTAGGCATCGCCTGCATGTGCATACTCATCGGCGAGTTTGGTGATATCTTCCTTCGGGACTCCGGTAGTCTCGGAGACATAATCGAGCGTGTAGCGCGACAGCTCTTCCTTAAGGCCGGTGAACCCGGTGTGGACCTCCACGCCATCGATGTTGAAGGTTCCCTCGAATGCGGCATGCTCGATTGGGAGCTCCTTCACGCCGGGAGTCGTGGGGGCAGGTTTGCCCGCATCGGCATCCCATACCATGTAGTTGCCATCAGCGTCGCGGTAGAGCTGGCCGTTGTCGTTGCGGATCAGGAACGGCAAGTTGGTGTTGGCCATCAGCCAATCGTTGTCCTGCCAGTTGTTCTCGACAATGATGCGGGCGAGGCCGAGGGCCAGGCACGGGTCGCTTCCGGGTTTCACCGGGATGAACCAATCTGCAAATCCGGCGGTGCCGTCGTAGATGAGTCCGATATCTACGATCTTCGCACCACGCGTGCGCGCCTCTACAAGGTGGTTGGTGATGCGCTGCTGGTTCTCGATGGGGTTGGCTCCCCAGACGATCAGGTACTTCGAAGAGTCGAAGTTGTACGGCGAAGTGAGCATGTACATGCCCGGGTTCCTGAAGCTGAAGAAACTAGCATAAAGCGGGCCGTTGTCGATTCCGTATGCGGTCACCGGGTCAGCTGCGCCCCATGCCTGCACGAACCTTGCGGTCAAGATTCCGCCAAGTCCATAAGTCGGGGGAACACTGGCCGCCAAGCTCCAGAAAGCCACTCCCTCTGGTCCTACCTCATCGGCGATCTTCTGCATCTTCTCGGCAATCTCGTCTAGAGCCTGATCCCAGGAGATGCGCTCCCATTTGCCCTCTCCACGCTCACCGGCGCGCTTCAGCGGGTAGAGAAGCCTGTCCTTGTTGTAAGGCTGACGGGCGGCGGCTATGCCCTTCTGGCAGATGTAGCCCTCGCCGGCCTCTGGCCCGGTGTAGTCGACATGCTCACAGCGCACGATCTTGCCATCTTTGACGATGGTCTTGAGTGCGCAGTACTCATGGTCGCCCCATCCCGGACATGCCGTGTAAACGAAACTCTCCTCGCTCATGGCACTACTTCTCCTTTCCTCTACTCTTTCTTGGAACTTTGTTCGTTCATGGGACTTGTTTCCCTGGAGTTTTGGAATGTGTGTTCGCTTGGCGGCGGGAACTTGCCCTACTTATGCGAGGAGCGCCCTCGCTCCTTCTCGGGCTTGTCCTTCTAGGGCTTCGGGTTTTGGTTTCCGCCGCCGCCGCGAACGCTCAAGTCCCTCTTTCCCAATTGCAAAATACGGGCGAGGCAGGCTATGTTTCAAGAGCATTTATCTTATTAATCGTAGTATTTTGAGCTATCATTTACGCAGGTGATGCGGCTAGGGTCTGCAATCAAGAATGGCAGGGCCTCTCAGTGCGCCATGTGTGTGCCGCTGCACCGTTTTCATTGATTTTGGCTTCAGCGGTTATGGAAAAGAGCTTGGCGTCGGCGGGCATGCGGGGCCCGCGGTCCTTCTGAAGGGGGGCGAAGTGTCAAAGCAGAGCCAACATGATCCAGAGAAGAAGTCAGACCTATCCGCTTCAGATGGTCTGGATTTCACCGTGTACACGGTCACTGAGCTTCTCGTTATCGGAAACGACATTTCCAAGATCCTCAGGGACAACATTGGAATCTCGTCGAGCCAATATCAGATCCTCCTGCTCTTGTATGGAAAGGTGGAAGGGATTTCTGTCAGCTATGTCTCCAGGGATCTTTCCAAGCCGCCCTCGACCATCACTTCTGCGCTGGATGGGCTCTCCAAGAAAGGAATGATCTCGCGCAAGTTCGATTCTGCTGATGCTCGTGTGTCGATCGTGTCCATCACAGACGAGGGGTCCCGCATTGTTGCCCTGGCCAACAGCATTCTCACTCCATATGTCGATGAGGTTTGGAGCTGCATGAGCAACAGGCAGCGTCAATTGACGGCATGGGGGTCGGTTCGTGCCACGAATGAACGCGGACGCACGGTTGTGGCTGACGGCAAGGTCGACGTCCACTCTGCTTATTGCGATGCGATCTTCCTTTCTCTGGAAACTTGCAAGCGCATGGCGAAAAGGCATGATATGACCCTCAACGAATACCGCGTTATGAAGACGGTGGAGTTTCTCTCCAATGCAAGCGCCGCAGACTTGTGTGTGAAGCTCCTGTTGAGCTCGTCTGAGTTCTCGCAGGTTGCAAGCCTGCTGATGCGCAAGGGTTTTCTAGAGCGAGCGGAAAGTCCAGACGATCGGAGGGTCCATAGGTTCAAGCTCACGGAAGAGGGGGCTGAGGCTGTGCGAGCGGCCACGCCGGATATTCGCAGGGGCCTGCGCACAGAGGCAATTCGAATCAGCCGTGAGGAAGCTGACGAATACGCGAGAATAGCGGAAAGCGTTGTTGGTGCCAAGCGTGAGAACTTCAAATTGCGTTAGCCTCTCCTCGCGATTTCTGGGACCCTTCCTGGCTAACTCCTAACTCGCACAAACGTTGTGTGTGTATGGAGAACCCCTTTGGACTATTCTTTTTCACAAATAAATTATCTTATGGTTCGAAATGATTTTCGAAGATAGCGTGGCTTGGTATCGAGGGACAGAGTCAGCACCGATGGGCATTGCCGGAATCAGAGTTTGCTTTAGGAATTCGATTCCAGGTTCCCAGCATTTCAAATATGTCGATTACCCAAATTGGATCGTAGCCTTCTGCCACTAGGTCCTCGATTAACTGGGCTCCCAAGTTGAACCAGCTCTTGCAGGAATCCAGCACGATACTGTCGCTGGTGACTATGTTCTCGGATTTCGAGAGCGCCGAGTCGACATCGTAGAGGGCCTCCGCCTCGACCTTTAGCTTGCGTTTCGAACCCAATTCCCTCACAAGTTGGCAAAGCCTTCCGGAGTTCGAGACCGGTTGGTCGAACAAGAACATGGCGCCGGCAGCATCATGAGATTCGAGGGAATCCAGCAGGAGGCCGATTGCCTTCGGGGTCTTGTCGATGATCTTGTAGGTTCCGCGAAGTCCCGCGAGGTCGCGAGCCGTGCCGTCCTGCCCGATCACAACCGGCGAACCCGAGAGAGCCACTTCCAAGGTGACCACCGTGTTGAACCCGTCGATGAGGATGGTGCGCCCGGCAATCTCGTTCAAGTCGTGCATCTTGCTCTTGCGGAGATGGCGGGCATTCTCTCCCGATACCGCACGCGCCAAAAGCAGCCTCTGGCGCGCTGTGAGTTGGTATCGGTCGCCAACGAATGAGATCGTGGTATCGCGAGGGTAGTTGCGGTCTATCAGATAGGAGACCTCCTCACCAGCACGTTCGAGCACTTCGATTGCATTGGACGAGAAGTCAGACGCGTCGCTGTCCGAATATCCACGTCGGGCCTTGCGGTACTCCTCCATTCGATCTCGTCCTTTCATTCCAGCCGGTGTGTTGAGGTGCTTGTCATCACCATTGTATTCGCTACCCGTTCTTCATGTTGTAAAACAAACAGCAAACCATCTTCGCGGGCACTATCATTCTCGAAGGAAACATTGGGGGCCAGCAGAATCTTCGAGTGTCTGCAAAGAAGCATGTTAGGAGGAGGTGCGCATGTCGTTGAAAAACTTGCCGGTGGGCGAGCATGCCCGACTGTCCAGCTTGATTACATGCCGTCCGGGGCAGGTATCGAGCAAATCTCTGGGCAGGGGTGACGCCTCCATCATGCTCATGGGATTTTCAGAAGGAGAGTCCGTCAGCGAGGAAATCTACCCAGGAGATGTGCTCTACCAGGCACTTGCAGGGTCTGTTGTCGTTGCCCTTCCAGATGGGCAAGTCGAGCTTTCCGAGGGGAATGTGACAATGGTTCCCGCCGGGGTGCCGCACTCTATTTCCGGGAAGGGCGACTTCAAGTTGATGCAAATAATTGTTGAGGATCCACGAGAGGAGACCGATTGACATGAGCGGGACAAATGCAGAGGGCAAGGTCAAGAACATCGAGAAGGCGCAGGTTCTCAAGCTGGCAGAGAAAATCGATTTTGCGGATGGCGAGGTCGTCAGCCTCACGCTCGTGCAAGACCCCAACTGTCGAATGACGCTCTTCGCGATTGATGGGGGAGAGGGCCTCTCCTCTCACTCCGCTCCCGGAGACGCGCTCGTGCAGGTGCTCGTGGGGTCTGTGGAGGTCACGATTTCAGATGTTCCCCACACCCTGCATGCAGGCGAGGCGATTGTGATACCAAGCGGGGCATCTCATGCGCTTCACGCTCTGGAGCCTTTCAAGATGCTGCTCACCGTGGTTCCCGATTAAAGCATCTGGAAGAGGGTTCTCGTGCCTCCAATAAAGAAAGCCGGCTAACGAATTTTCCCGGTGACTCAAGGGCTTCCAAGAACGACGAATTTTCCCGGCCGCCTCAGGGTTTTCAACAATGACGAATCTGCCCGGCGAGTTGCTAAATGGCATCGAGAACTCTGTGCCAGGCTTTGATAGCGGCATCCATGAACGCATCGGCATCTTTGATCACCGGCATGTTCACGGTCGCTGTAGGGGCACCTGGCATGCTCTCGGTCTCGAGCAATCCGACGCTCAACCACCTTGGGTAAAGCACCACTTCGCGGAAGTCGTCCTCGAACAGGTCCGGGCGAATCAATTGCGCTGCAGCGACGAGATCCCAGCACACGAACTCGCTCCAGCTATAGCGCCCGTCCATCGTGGAAAACCAATTGTCGCATGCGTCGAGCAGCCAGGAGTCTTTGCCGAACTCGCTCACCAGCTGGTCCTTCGTGACCATGCAGGGGAAGCAGTGCTGG
Source organism: Coriobacteriales bacterium (assembly GCA_050946255.1). Classification (GTDB taxonomy): domain Bacteria; phylum Actinomycetota; class Coriobacteriia; order Coriobacteriales; family CADBOM01; genus JBMNUL01. The sequence continues at coordinate 12,071 of JBMNUL010000044.1, forward strand.
CTCACGGCAATTTCCACCGGGCAGGATGCTTGCAGCACTTCCAGCGTGGCCTCGGGGTCGCAGCTGAGGTTGAGCTCATCGAGGATCTTCCCGTGGATGACCAGAGCGTTCAGGACCCCGCCCATCACCGAGATTTCCGAGAGGTTTTCGAAGAAAAGCGGGTCCGTTTGGAAAGCGCCCTTCAGGTTCGTGAGTGAGCCCGTCGCTAGAACGCAGAGGTCTCCGGGATTCTCGGATGAGGTCTTCACAAGGAAATCCGAGGCCTCGCTCTTGGGGGAATCGGCAGTCGCGGCGCCCTTCAGAACCGGGATGTCGAGCTTCAGCTTTTCGACAAGCTTCAATGTGCTCTCGTGGACCACTTCCAACGTCGAGTTGCCATATGTGGTGCAAATCCCCTTTACCTTGCAGAGCTCGGGATTTCCTAGCAGGAACATCAATGCAAGTGCATCGTCAACATCACATTGCGGAACGCCCATCGTGTTGTCGAAATCAACTGCAATCTTCTTCAACTTCGCTCTCCTTGAGTTCGTTGCCTTATTTCCCGTTGTTCAGTGTGTTCGTTCAAGCCCGCCGGTCTCATCATCTATTCAAAGCGTTCGAGTTTCCCAATCTAGCCAAACTTTTCTTCGCCTCGCGGAAACCACGAAACGAGCGAGCACTCGCCGAGTCGTTAGGCGTATCCCTCGCCTTGCGGAAAGTCAGCCAATTAACTCCAATGACATTATCCTATCAGCGCTCGAGATCTCTGCTCTCATTGCCGTTGCATTTGGCGTGATTGCTTTGCATAGAATGCTACCATACTATATGATTTAGTCTAATATAGACGTGGTCTAATATACTTGGCTATCAGTTGGAAATTCAAAGTAGGGCTGGGGTGTATATGGAACAATCGATTTACAACATTGTGGTGGACACGGCTCCCAACGAGCATACCATCTACAACACATTGAAACGCTGTCTGGTGGTATTGGACGACGAGGCATTTGGCACCTATTTGCAATGCGAGGGGCCTCATCTGCAAGATCTTGCCGACGCGGGGATTCTGGTGGATAGCGCTGCTTACGAGCAGGAAGTTCAGGAGAAGGCCTTCGACCACGATCGTTTCACCAACGATTGGTTCGCCCTCTGTCTTTGCCCGACCTACGAGTGCAATTACAAGTGTCCTTACTGCTACGAGCATGGCAATAATCCAAGTGGGATTATGACCCGTGATGTCATGGAGGCAACATATCGCTTCTTTGAAAAAGTTTACGAGCGAGACCATTTCAAGTCATTCTCCCTCGAATGGTATGGTGGGGAGCCCACGCTCTGCATGGATATCATCGAGGAGATGACCAACTGGTTCCGGAAGTTCTGCGATGAACATGGCATCGAGATGAACATCGGGATCTTGTCCAATTGCGGGATGATCGATGAGAAGCTGGCCAAGCGCATGGCCGACATCGGATTCGAGAATCTGATGCCAACGATCGACGGATGCGAAGAGTTGCACAACAAGCGCCGTGTCAACAAGTCTCAAACCAATTCGTTCCAGAAGACCTTAGAAGGCGCGCACAATTGCCGTGAATACGGGATTGAAGTGTGTGCGAACATGAACACCGACAAGATAAACTTCAGTGAATTCCGCGAGCTGCGTCAGAAACTTCACGACGAGGAGGGAATTGACATCTACCCCAGCCTCCTGAAGGATTATCGCCAGGACTTCAACCACAATGATACCGGATTCGACAGCAACTCCTTCGACCTCTACACCCGGGAGGAGTACGCTTGGGACATCCATGAGCTATTCGAGGAGACCCCCTATTCAAAGGACGTGCTCCAGGGGATGTTCAGGCCGGTGCGCAATTTCTGCAGAGGCCAACTCGAGAACTATTATGTGATCGACCCGTTCGGGGACGTGTACAAGTGCGAGGGCTGGCTGGGGCAGAAGGAGCACATGGTGTTCAGCCTGTTTGATCTTCCAGACGATGATGCCAGGTTCACCGACTACAACCCCCTGCGCGACCCGCTCTGCCGCGATTGCGAGGTGCTCCCGCTCTGCAAGGGGCAGTGTGCTTGGGACCGCGCGCTCCTCGACCATGCTTGCCACATAGCCAAGTTCACGATGGGCGCATACGTCAAAGACTACCGAAGCTGCTACGGAGATGTGCAAGGCAGCGTGACCGTTTTGGAGAAGCCGGTTGATTTCGTCTCCGAGTTGAACGAGCGTTTCGTGTGCGACGGTCCCAATGAGTCCAGATGGGCCGGAATTCCCTGGTACGATACCGATGACGACGGCAATGCTGTTTACTCCAAGGGCAAGTTCTGGCATGACAAGATGGAAGCAGCGGAAGAGCTAGGGTAATTTTCTTGGATGCTTCTCTGGACAAAATCAATATGTATCTCAGGGAGAACGCCGATCTTCAGAGTTCTCTGGGCATTCCTTCCGAAATGGCAGGGGAGCTGTCTGCAGCTCCCCTTGGCCAAGGCGAGCACAATGCCAACTACACGTTTGCCCATCCTGCGACCGGCAAGCTCTATGTTCTTCGTGTCAACTACATCAGCCAGCTGGGGTTGGACGACCAGATCGGTTACGAATACGATGCCCTCAAGATATTGGAGCCGAGCGGATGCACCCCCAAGGCTTATTACGTCGACCGGAGCAAGCAGCTCGATGGCCATGGCGCTCTCGTGATGGAACACTACGAGGGCGAGCACATGAACCTCGAGGATGAGGAGGATGTTGCCCAAGCAGCTCATATGCTTGCCGACGTTCACAGCCTGGTCCCCCCAAACGGCTGCCCTCTGGTTCACCCTGCGGACCCGCTGAAGAGCCAGTTCGAGGAATGCGTGGGATATGTGAAGTTCTACCGCAAGTCCCCGCTTCAAGACGATATGGTGAACGGGTATCTCGACAAGATGCTCGAGAAAGCCGAAGAAATGCTCGAGACCCCAATGCGCGAAGAGGACAGCTACCACATTCTGAACACCGAGGCGGTGCCATCTCACTTTCTTATCCCCTTGGACAAGACGCCGGGGCACTTCCTAGATTGGGAGAAGCCGATTTTGGGGGAAGTCGCACAGGACGTGGCGTACTTTCTGAGTCCCACCACCACGATCTGGGACACCGATTTCATCTTCGATCAGGAACAGTGCGAGCACTTCCTAGACATGTACTGGGATGCAGTTGATGGCAGGTTTGACAGGGGAAGCTTTGACCGTCGCTTTCAAGGGCATGTAGTAATGAACTGCCTGCGGGGAATCACCTGGAGTTGCCGGACTTGGGTCGAATACCACGACCCTAACCGTCCTTTGAAGAACGAGAAGACGTTCGAGAAGCTCAAGGTCTATTTGAGCGAGGAATTCCTGGATTTGGTTTACAGCAGGCACTTCTAGGATCTCGGCATCCATTCTTTCCATGGCTATTTCATATACCTTTTACCTACAATTTCAGTAATATGGTGCTTGTAAATTATTAGGTTAAGTCTAATAATAGGAATTGGCATATACCTGCCAATCACTTTGCCTGCTATTTGGGGTGCAGGCTCTGCAAGGAAGCGTTGTTTTTTCATATAACAGATAGGAGGCCACATGGCTGAGAAGACCATGCGCAGCCGCTGGGCGAAAGTCATCGGCGTTGCAATGTCGCTTGCACTGGTGGCGTGCTTTGCTATGGCTGGCTGCAGCAGCTCAAACACGCCCACAGATGATTCTGGCATAGATTACTCGAACTGGGATTCCGTTGTCGAGGCAGCAAGGGGTACCACTGTCACGTATTACGGGTATGACGGAAACGAGCAGCTCAACAGTTGGATTAACGATGACCTGACCCCCGCGCTGAAGGAGAAGTACGACATCACCTTGAATTACATCTCCGATGACAGCGCGATGACGGCTCTCACTGACTCTCTTGCGGCAGGTTCCACCGAGAATGACGGTTCCTTTGATGTCACTTGGACAAACGGGTCTGGATTCAAGGACATCATGGAGCTGGATGGCTGGTTCGGCCCAATTGATTCGATTCTCCCGAACTTCCAGTCCTATATAGATCCCGATAATCCCCTTGTTTACTCAGGTTTCGCCTATGACAATCAGGGTTACGAGGCT
>JBMNUL010000045.1:0-16100 GCA_050946255.1 Coriobacteriales bacterium
CTCGTGCCCCAAGTGCGGTCGTCCTGCCAAGCGCGAGACCGACACGATGGACACCTTCACCTGCTCCAGCTGGTACTTCATGCGCTATACAGACCCGCACAACGACAAGGCCCCGTTCGATTCCGCAAAGGTGAACCGCTACATGCCGGTGGACCAGTACATTGGTGGAATCGAGCACGCGATTCTGCACCTTCTCTACAGCCGTTTCTACACAAAGGTGCTCCGCGACGAGGGGATGCTCGATTTCGATGAACCCTTCACGAACCTTCTCTGCCAGGGAATGGTCAAGGACGAGAACGGGGAGACGATGTCGAAGTCCAAGGGCAATGTCGTCGCGCCCGAGGACATGATCGAGAAATACGGTGCCGACGCCGTGAGGGCCTACATCCTCTTCATGGCCCCGCCCGATAAGGACATGAACTGGTCCAACGAGGGTCTGGAGGGCATGTGGAGGTTCCTGAATCGCCTCTGGAGGACGGTTTGCCTCCTCGACGGTCAAACAGACGAATCGAGCACATCGAACGTTAAAACTCAAATGAGCGACTCTGAGATTGAAACGGCGACAAGAGACCTCGAGAGGGAACTCCACCGCGTCATAGGAAAGGTCACGGACGACTTCGAGCGATTTGGTTTCAACACCGCAATCGCAGCGATCATGGAACTCGTGAATGAGGCGAATTCATATTTCGTGGTTCCAATGGAGAAGCGCGATTCCGCACTTTGCCGCAAGGTTGCAGAGAGCCTGGTGCTGATCGTCTCACCAATAGCACCTCATTTCAGCGAGGAGCTATGGCACGAAGTTCTCGGACACGACAATCTAGTGCAGTCCAATCCGTGGCCAGATTACGATCCCGAACTCGCAAAGAAGGAGGAGATCGAGATCGTCATCCAGATCAATGGGAAGAAGAGGGCCCGCACGAACATTGCCGCCGACGCACCTGAGGATGAGGTAACAGCCATGGCGCAAGAACTTGTCTCAGGGGAGCTTGAAGGGAAGACCGTTCGCAAGGTCATCTATGTTCCGGGGAAGCTGGTCAACATCGTCGCAAAGTAACTTGCCTGTACATTGCGTGGCGAGGGATTATAGAAATGTAAAAAAGGATGCCGGCGTGGATTGTATCTGCGTCGGCATTTATTTTGAGAGAGATTATCCAATTACAAGGAAATATCAGCGAATCAATTGCTTGCAGATTCAAAGTTCATTGCGAGCGAAAGCAAAGATATGAAATGGGGCGAAATGGCTCTTAGTTCCTAAGAATTCCCCGTTGTAGCAGGGGATAATGCCGAGAATATCGCACGTTTCTCTATATTTTCCCCTGTCTTCATTACTTTACATAAGCTATATTATCAGACTTTTATATCAAATTCGTTTAAGCGTTGATTTTCATTCTAGACACCGTGCTAACGCTATCGGCACACAATAAAATCCCTGTTCTATCTTCGTCAATCCCAATTCCATCTGAGCCTCGAATGACAAATTTTCGTTTCCCGTATCTAGTTCCAAGTTTAGATTTTCCAACATTTCTATTCGTGCCAATTCGTGCGAAATCTATTAGCCCGATCTCTTCCATTTAACCCTTTGGCTATATCGGCATCCGAAATATTTCATTCATCACCCTGAACCTTGGATTGCCATTTTCGATCATGGCCATCTCAGAATTTCATTCGCAACCGCTTGCATCGATTGCAAGAATTTGGCTTGAATCGAGAGTTTTCATACCCATTTTGGCGATTTCGAACCAAATTTTGAAATATTCGCGAAAAACATGCCGTTTTACCGGGGGTTTTGCAAACGAGGCTCTCATTTGCGATTTAAGACCCCGTTTTGACTCAATTTGAGTAAAACATACGTGGAAATTACAGAAATATTGGAATTTCTCGCAACATATTTATATATACAGGTTATTTCCTGCCCTGACATCCCAAAATTGAGACCCGTGTATCAGAGCCCCTTGTTCCTAAGCTCCTCATCGCGATCCATAACCCAGGAAACGTTCTCCTGGACATGCTTGATCCATTCCCGAACATCGGTCATGTCCCTTTGGTAATGGACTTCGTAACGGGTCCTTTCCTTAACGTCTTCGGGAAGCTTTGAAAACCTCTTGGTCAACTCGTCGGCAACGATCTTCAACTGCTTGGGATATTCCTCAGCCATTTCATGAATTTCCTCAGGCGTGTAAAGGTCGGGATTGTCCTTGGCCATGTTGACCCTGAAGTCCAACATGTCGAGCTCTTCGTAGATCTTGCGAATCTTTGGATCCAGTTTAGAAATGTCCATATCAAATTCCTTAGTTCAAAATGTTTTCTATATTGAAGATTAACAGCAAGTGCGTTTCCCGAAAACAGTTATTGCGATCGAGATGAACAAGTTACGAATGGTTCCAGTTCAAGACTCTTGTTCCAGCTATTTGATATATTTTTCAAATCGAACGTTTGTTCGATATTTAAATTACCTCCCTATTATAATGAATTTTCACTAAAAGTTAGATGAAACTAATACTATCTGCCTAAATATTTTCGAGTCGACCGGATCCAGCAATCACAAGTTTCGGGGGATATTCTCTCTTGCAAATATTCAGGGATATTACCGATTTAGAAAATCGCCATGAACAAGAGAGCCAGAACGTATCCAATTGCACCGCAGCATGGGAAAGTCAGTATCCATGTCAGCACCATGTCCCAAGCCAAGCTCCACTTAACTCCGTGCAGGCTCTTTGCCGTTCCCACTCCCATGATCGCCGTGGTTTTCGTATGAGTGGTGGAAACTGGCATTCCGGTGAAAGTCGCAAGGGCAATGCAAAAAACGGCTGACATGCAGGCGGCGAACCCCTGATAGGGCTCCATCTTCACCATTTTCATGCCAACCGATTTGATGATCTTCTTTCCGCCAACAGCAGTACCAAGGGACATGGTCAGAGAACATACCACGATCAACCAGAATGGAAAATGCAGGTTTGCAGTGTTGGAGGTTCCCATGCAAAGAAGTATTCCGAGCATGCTGATTGAAAGGAACTTCTGTCCATCTTGGGCTCCATGCAGAACAGCCACGCCAAAGGCCGAGATGATCTGAGCCCATCTCCAAACGGGCTCGGACTTCCTACGGTCGATTCCCCTGCACGTGAGCTGGATGATCTTGGCGAAGAGCCAGCCAGACCCAAATCCCAAGCCGGTGCTCAGCAGAAGTCCGTAGATAACCTTGACCCATTCGTCCCAGTTGATGCCGGCAAAGCCGCCTTGGAGGGCGATTGCCGCACCCGTGATGCCAGCAATGAGGGAATGGCTTTGAGATGATGGAATTCCGAAATACCAGGCCAGCACTCCCCAGCTGATAATTGCAATCATGGCAGCAGCCAGCGACAGAAGGGCCATGTGAGTGTCTCCACCGAAATCGACCATTCCGAATATAGTCGAGGCCACGGCAGAGCTGATCATCGTGATTCCAGCCAAGCCGACGAAGTTTCCAACTGCAGCCATTGCGATGGACTTGTTTGGGGAAAGGCACTTGGTTCCGACGACAGTTGCTATGGCATTTGGGGCATCAGTCGCCCCATTTACAACCGTGGCTCCAAGTGTGAGAAGAAGGATAATTAATAAAAGAGGGTTTGCCGCTAACATCGCTAGAAACGAGGCGAGGTCTATCATATATCCTTGTGACCGCCCTTTCGAGGTAGAGTGGCAACCCATCTGAAATGCAATTTCAAAATTTCTGTAAAATTATTGTAATAATTGCAGAGTAACGTTTGACAAAGATTTTTCGAAAAAACGGCACAGGGAAAACCTGTGCCGTTAAAGGTTGGCATGGTGGCTAGCTGAAAATTTCTGCAAGATTCGACTTGCAGAAATTGTTAAAAAGAGAGGCCAATTTCATTATTCTGCCATCGTGTCTGATCGCCTTTCCTTCCATCGCCCTTCCCCATCATGCCTAACAGAAAATTTGGGCAGATTGAGCATTCAACCATTAGGACAGATGACATTTTGACTTTATTGGCCAGATCCAAACAAAGTGTTCAAGCACTTACCGCTGAGACGAAAATAGAACATTCGGGTATTAATAGTCGAAATTCATTTTGCGGTCAAAATTTGAACATCTCGGCATAGATGTTCATTGGAAAGAATATTTATTACCGTTATATTTCGAAAAAAGCGGAGTTACAGGGGTGTGCGCGATGGTATCTCAGGCAAGGCATGCGTATAAGGTCTCAGAAAACAGACGGCGCAGCATTATACATGTCGCGAGGAAGCACATTCTGAATGAGGGCTTCTCAAAGGTCTCAATGAAAAAGATTGCAGAGGAGGCCAACATTTCCCGAGGTTCGATCTACTACTACTTCGAGAACAAGAACGCCCTCATCCGTGCAGTGATGGAAGAATATCTCAATGAGATTCTCGCCGCATTTGACGCCTGGAATAATTATCGGAAAACGGAAAAAGACCGCGAGAGCCTCCGCAGGCTCATAATCCTCTTCAAGAAAGTGGCTGCGCTGAATGTCCAACTGAGAAACGAGGTGGACAGCAAGTCGCGCAATCAGGATTATGCGAAATATATCCAACTTGCTCTTGACAAGATTTCAGATAAGCTGTGCGCGTTTGCGAAGCTGCACCTAACTCACTACAGCAGCGACGAGGATGTGAAGAACCAAGTGTACATCATCGCTGCTGGCCTCATGACCTATCTTTGCGACAATCCTGATGCCGAGGTAAACGAGCTTGTAGATATCACGGCAAGGATGTTCTCGGCTACAGAATAACGGCATTTCTATTCTTGCCAGCCTCCATCTTCTCTGCCACAGATTTCCCGCATCCAAGATTTTCCCCACTTGTCTCGACCGTCCGGAAGAGATAATCTCTCCGGCACGCCACCATGCCGCCTTTTCCCTCATGTAAGCAGGTAAAATATATGTGACAAAAAGCCCGGACTATTCGGCAGGATATATGGCAATAGAGACCTTAAGCCGTTAAGTCTGGCCATATTGGAAAAGCCAGGAGCCGCATTCCAACAATACGGCAATAGAGGCTGTCGGCAAATAAGTCCAGCCCTATCTCACGAGAACCTAGGATGGCGATTATGAGCATCAAGGAACAAGTCCATTCAATGAAGATGGTTGCCCCAACTATGGCGGCATGCAGCATAGATGTCAGAAATGGAGCTCTGGCCAAGATGGCCGAGATGCTCGAACAGAATTCGGAAAAGATATTCGAGGCCAATGCAAAGGATATGGCCGCAGCCGAGGAAAACGGCATCGCCGAATCCACCAAGAAGAGGCTCAAGTTCAACGAGGGCAAGCTCTCCGATTGCATAGAGGGCCTGAAGCAGCTTCAGAAACTCCCAGATCCGATTGGCGCCGTGCAGATCGACAGGATGCTCGACGATGGGCTGGAGCTCAAGCGTGTGAGCTGCCCAATAGGGGTTATCGGAGTGATCTTCGAGGCCAGGCCCGATGCGCTCATACAGATCTCATCCCTCTGCATCAAGAGCGGCAACTGTGCAATCCTCAAGGGTGGAAAGGAAACCGCCAATACAAACAGGGTGCTCTTCGAAATCATATACAAGGCGGCAATCGAAGCCGGCCTCCCCGAACATTGCCTTCTCCAGGCAGAACAGCATTCCGAGATCGACGAGCTCTTGTCATGCGACGAGGACGTCGACTTGCTCATCCCAAGGGGATCTAACAAATTCGTCCGCTACATCATGGAGAACACGAAGATCCCGGTCATGGGCCATTCGAGTGGAATCTGCCATGTATACGTGGACAAGGCGGCCGACCAGGAGCTTGCCGTCCCGGTGGTAGTCGACTCCAAGATTCAATATGCCGCAGCCTGCAATGCCTGCGAGACGCTTCTGGTTGCAAGGCCAATTGCCAGAGAATTTCTCCCGAAGGTCGCGAAAGCTCTTCGCGACTCGGGCGTGAAGATCAGGGGAACTCAAGAGGTCGCAGATATCGTGGACTGCGAGGTAATGCCCGACGAAGAGTTCTCAACCGAATACGGCAACCTCACGATTTCCATGAAGGTCGTGGAAGACGTTGTGGAGGCCGTCGATCACATCAACAAGTACGGATCTCACCACACCGACTCGATCATCACAGAAGACGATGAAGCAGCTTCCTATTTCATGGAGATGGTCGACTCCGCAGGTGTCTACAGGAATTGCTCCACGAGGTTTGCCGATGGGTTCAGGTATGGATTCGGAGCAGAGGTCGGAATCAGCACCGGGAAGATCCATGCACGCGGCCCAGTGGGTCTGGAAGGTCTCACAACATACAAATACGAGCTCGTCGGTACTGGGAATATCGTCGGAGACTACGCCAGCGGAAAGAGATCGTTCCACTTCAAGGACCTCATCTAATAAAACCCTATAACGGGTTTTCACCAAGGCTCGACATTTGGAACCAGATGTCGATTGGCCACGATGCCATTCGGCAATGGACGTCAAGCCGCAAAATGGCATGGTCTGGCTCAACTACTAAACCTCTAGTTCAATTTCCATGTCTATAGCTTTGTTTTCTCTTACAAATGAAAGAATCTTTCAATTTTCTCTCAATATGTAATGTCTTAAAAATATAATAGTCTCGTTGTTAATCTTCATCGCCATTGACTTAGTAGATAGGAGAACGACATGGCTAATGAGAATCCGTTTGAGGGAACCCCGGAAATCGACCTTTCCAATACCTGTCTGGAGAAGGGTTGCCTCGATGGCGAGGTGGCCGTCGTAACAGGTTCGACCAGCAACGTTGGCATGGGCTTCGCAAGAGCTCTTGCCTGGGCTGGTGCGAAAGTCGTCGTCTGCGGCCGCAACGAGACTAGGGGAAATGCCGTCAAGGATATCATCAACAAGGAAAGCGGAGAAGGATCCGCGATTTTCGTCAGGTGCGACGTCACCAAGGAAGAGGATGTGAAGAACCTCTCCAAGAAGGCTTTCGAGGCTTTCGGCAAGGTTGATATCCTCATCAACAATGCCATGAATCTCGCACTCAATGGCACGGTTCTGGACTCCCCCATCGAGGATCTCGACATGTCCTATGCCATTTCCGCCAGGGGCTCGATGCTCACGATAAAGGAGTTCGTGCCCGGCATGATCGAGCGCCATCATGGTTACGTGACCTACAGCTCGACCCAGTTCAACTTCCTTCCCCCTATGCTCGGTGGAAGCATGTACACGGCTGGGAAGTCCGCGGCAACCTCTCTGACGATGTCGCTGGCAAACGAGGTAAAGGACAAGGGCGTCAAGGTCTTCTGCTTCTGCCCGGCAGGCGTTGGCCAGATCAACCCCGAGTCCGTCGAGAGCATGGACGATGTAGATGAGATGCAGCTCTCTATGCCCGGATTCCCAGGTCTCATCCCCGCAGATGCATCCGGTGCCGCAATGGTTTACTCCCTGCTCCACGCAGACGAGATTCACGGCTCGGGCGTCATCGTCTCCGAGGCGCTCATCGCCATGGGTTATCCGTTCCCGGTTCCGGAGACCGCAAAGCCCTCTGACTCACCACGTATCGAGGACCCGTTCGCCATCACGATGATGTTCTGCAACATGGGCAAGAACTACAAGGCCCTGAGCAAGGAATAGCTCGGAAGTATCTGGTCTCCACAACTCAGGGAGACCAAGAGGCAATGAATCGAATCAGACTGCAGTTCTCAACCGCAGATTCGATCAGAGATTCGCTTTCAAGGCTTTGACAATTAAGGGGGATGGAGCTGCTATCCGCGGTTCCATCCCCTGGTTTTTCTCCAATAAAATTTGGATAGTTGTATCCTTTTTTCCAACAAGCCATTAACGGCATGCGGGGATTTTGGTGGTTCTCCAAAACACTAGAGGTCGCCAATCCCTGCAAGATGCTGACGTGTTCATGCAAGTCGAAAGGAAGAGAAAATGCCCGGGGTCCACGATCTTAGAAGTGCCATTGAATTCTTGAAGACCAAAGACGGTCAGTACATCGAGACCGACGTCGAGGTCGATCCCAAAGACGAGCTTTCTGGAGTCTACAGGAGAATCGGCGCTGGAGGAACTGTAGCAAGGCCAACCAAGACCGGGCCCTGCATGACCTTCAACAACATCAAGGACCACCCAAGTGCACGCGTCCACATCGGCCTGTTGGCAAGCAGGAAGCGCGTCGCGATGCTTCTCGACGAAAAGCCCGAGAACCTCGGGAAGGCCCTGAGCGCTGCATCGAAATCCCCGATTGACCCCAAACCGATTGCAGATGGGGCACCGGTGCCCTGCCAGGAAGTCGTGTACCGTGCCGAGGACGAGGGATTCGATATCAGGAAGATTCTCCCGGTTCCAACCAACACCCCGGACGATGCAGGCCCCTATATCACCCTGGGAATGTGCTATGCACACAGCCCCAATACCGGAGAGCATGACATCACGATTCACCGCATGTGCCTGCAGAGCGCAGACGAGCTCTCAATTTACTTCGTTCCAGGAGCGCGCCACATCGGGCATTTCTTCGAGGAGGCCGAGGCTCTTGGCAAGCCACTTCCAATCTCGATAAACATCGGCGTCGATCCGGCAATCGAGGTGTCCACCTGCTTTGAACCGCCTACAACTCCGCTTGGCTACGACGAGCTGGGAATTGCCGGGGCTCTCAGGGGGAAACCAGTCGAGCTCGTGAAGTGCCTCACGATAGACGAATATGCGATTGCAAACGCAGAGTACGTCATCGAAGGCGAGGTAATCCCAGGTAAGCGCATCCGCGAGGACCAGAACACGAAGTGCGGCCACGCCATGCCCGAGTTCCCGGGATACACTGGCCCTGCCCAGGAATCGATTCCGGTTATCAAGGTCAAGGCGATCACAACGCGCAAGAACCCCATATACCAGACCTGCATCGGACCTTCAGAGGAACATGTTTCGATGACCGGGATTCCCACCGAGGCCAGCATCCTCCAGATGGTCGAATCCGCGATGCCCGGCAGACTCCAGAACGTCTACTGCGCGAGTTGCGGCGGTGGAAAGTATCTCGCGATTCTCCAGTTCAAGAAGAGCATGCCATCGGACGAGGGACGCCAACGTCAGGCCGCCCTGCTTGCTTTCTCAGCATTCTCCGAGTTGAAGCACGTCTTCATCGTTGACGAGGACGTAGACCCGTTCGACCTCAGCGATGTCATCTGGGCGATGAACACAAGGTTCCAGGGAGATGTCGACATCGTTACTATTCAAGGCGTTCGGTGCCACCCGCTGGACCCGTCGGAGCGCATCGGAATGTCCCCGTTCATCAGGGATAACGGAATCTCATGCAAGACCATCTTCGACTGCACCGTTCCCTATTCCGAGAAAGAACGTTTCCACAGGGCAAGGTTCATGGAAGTAGACCCGACCCACTGGGTCCCAGACTTCAAGGACGAATAGCCAGGTTGTTCGAGGACGAAAACAGATGGGATTCAATAGCAAAAAACGTGTCGTTGTGGGCATCACCGGTGCCAGTGGAACTCCGCTTGCGGTTAGATGTTTGGAAACTCTTCGGCAAATCGAAGACGTGGAGACCATTCTGGTTTCAACAAATGGAGCCAGGAAGACCGCAGAAACAGAATGGCCAAATGGTTTCGACTCGATAGAGAGCCTTGCAGACGAAGTCTATCCAATCGATGCGATAGATGCCCCAATATCCAGCGGCACCTTCGATACCTGCGGGATGATAGTCATTCCATGTAGCATGAAGTCTGCGGCTGGAATTGCATGCGGGTATTCCGATAACCTGCTCCTACGGGCAGCTGACGTCACGTTGAAGGAAGGCCGCAAACTCGTCCTGGTTGTGCGGGAGACTCCATTCAATGCCGTGCATCTGGACAATCTCGCAAAGCTCTCCCATGTGCCAGGGGTCTGCATTCTCCCGGCCGTGCTCTCCTATTACAACCATCCGGGTTCTATTGAGGACATGGAGCGGCACATAGTCGGAAAGGCACTGCAGCAGCTCGGGATTGAAGCCCCTGATTTCTCAAGATGGGAGGGCGCCGGAGAATAGGAAAAGCGTAAATTGTTGCTGGCTTCCCGAATAGGCCTTGAACGAAAAACAGCCCCCATCTCCAGAAACGGGAAATGGGGGCTTCGCATTAAATGAGGCGGATCAATGACCTTGGAGCTACCCTAGAGCCTTGAGGCTCACTCGGAATCTAACCATCGAATGGAATTCCATCGCGATCGCATTGCAGCTTCTTCATCGTGCGGTTGCAAATAGAGACCACCTTGTCGTGGTAGATGTGATAGGTCTTGTAGCCGCAGTTGCCATATCCACTGCAAGAACGGCATTTCACCTGGTCGATATTGAAACCATCGAGGTCCTCTTCCTTGAGCTCTTTGATCTTGTCGCCGTATTTCTCGACTAATGACATGGCACACCTCGCTTTCTATAAACCTTTTTTCTTCGATTATACACAGCGAGCGAAAAGATGAATGAACCCTTGCACGGGCGGTGTACTGGGAATTTTAGGGGTAACTTTCATTTGGATCTGCGCCTCAACTTACGTCCTGAGGGCAGAGCCAGGATCTCTGGCAATCCACCGACCAAACCCACATCCACATCTCCTATTTGGAAGAAACTTCCATTTTCAAGAGAAGATACCCAATGAGCGGCACAACGACATCTGTTGCCATGGCCAGAGCGAAAGTCCAATCGAATGCTCCAGAAATCGACCACTTGATGAGCGTCATGACAACTGCAAGGGCAGAGAAAACCGCCCAAAGGACGAACGCCTTTTTCTTTCTGGAAACTAGAAGCCAGATGATACCGACGAGCATGCCTGCCTTTACTAAGAGGAACGCAACGTCGGCGACTGGGTTGCCAATCGGATAGAGCATGAAAGCTCCAACCACAACGGTGATCATGGCAAACCAAAGCCAGACCGTCAGCCACTTGAAACCGGTGTTCTCCTTGTTCGCCATACTCTCCTCCAAATCAATCTCCATTTTGTTTATTTAGAATAGCATCTATAGCTTCCAGTTGATTAGGCGAATCCATCCTGAATGCTCAAAACGCCCTCGAGCTCCGGTTGCCGAGCAACGGGACTCTGCCTAAACCCAGTTGTGTCATCTCAAACTCAGCTACTTCGGCCAAGTCCCAGTTCTATCGGATCAGGCTCAGTTTTCGGCTCGGACTCAGTTACTCCGAATCGGTCTCAGTTACTCTGGCCTAGCCTCAGTTACATCAACTCGGCCACAGTTACTCCGGCTCTGCCCCAGTTGAAAAATTTATGCGCTTTTCGTTAAGTTCAGAGGCGTATTTCCATTTAGTCCCAGCTTAAATTTCCGCCTTGTTAAATTTGAGAAAATCAAGTAAATGCCTGGGATTTTACCTGCATACTTGGAGAATCGAGAAACTCTCGAATATACAATGACTTTGAAGTCAACTTCGACTAGAAAGGTATTCCGAAAATGGAAACAATGGACGCAATCATCGCCAGGCATTCGACCAGAGCTTTCACCGATGAACCGGTGACGGAAGATCAATTGAACAAGATCCTCGCCGCAGCTGATGCTTCTCCAATTGGAATGAAGATGAACGATAACTTCCATCTAACTGTCATCACTGACAAGAAGATCCTCGGCGAAATAGCCAGTGGTGGAGACATCGATCCACATACATCTGAGGTGAGGGACCCGATTTACGGTGCACCACTTCTGATAATCGTATCGGGCAGGGAATTCGACATGGCCCCGGGAATCGAAATCGCAGATGCATCCTGTGTAATTGAGAACATACTGATTGCCGCCACCGACCTCGGACTTGAGAACATCTTCCTTTGGGGATTCATCCACCGGATGCTTCCCGGAAAGCCACAGCTCCTTGAAGCTCTGCAAATCCCAGAGGGCATGCATCCAATCTGCGCAGCGGCCATTGGGCATGGAGTCGAGAAACCAACACCGGGCGGACATGCTGGACTTGAGAAGACTTTCCTCAAGTAGATTGGCTAGAAAGTCGGATTCGAAATAACCTGTTGGCCCCTGTTAGTCGGATTGTCAAACGGACAGGGCAAGCACATCTGTCTGCATTGTCCGGGATCACGATGGACCTTTAGCAAAACACTTATCCCCTCGCTGGTATGCAATTGCAGCCAGTGAAGTTTTCGTGCACATGGATGACCGTGCATTGCCTAATCGTTCGTCTGGAAAACTCCCATTCGACGACATAATCGCATCCCAGCACACTTATACTTTGAACATCGAGCCGAGAGGCAGGGCTGCAACGGTTTTTCGTAGAGCGAAGTCCATTGAGAGGGCACGTCTTGAGTTTTTCGTGCCCTCTAATCAGTGAACAAGCGAAATGCCAAGCCGAAAGACGTATCGACGACCAGCTCGCCTCCTCAGAATTTATTGCTCGTACTGCGAAGGATTTGTCGAAAGGACCAACTGATGGGCGGATTTTTTGGCGCCGCATCGCATAGAGATGTGGTGCTGGACGTGTTTTTCGGTGTTGATTATCACTCTCACCTCGGAACACGCAGGGCTGGGATGATTCTCCACGATGAGGAAACCGGATTCCAACGTGAGATTCACTCGATAGAAAACACTCCGTTCCGAACGCGATTCGAAGAAGACCTCCCGAATTTCAAGGGAAAGACTGGAATCGGCTGCATCAGCGACTCCGACCCACAGCCCCTGCTCGTGAAATCGCATCTGGGCATGTTCGCGATCACAACCGTCGGGGCAATCAACAATGCCGAAAAGCTGGCAAACGACTTCTTCTCAGAAGGCGGTCGTCAATTCATGGCCATGAGCAGCGGCAAGGTGAACGACACCGAGTTGGTGGCCGCATTGATCAACCAGAAGCAGGACTTCGTGGAGGGCATTAAGTCCGCGCAGGAAAAAATCGATGGATCTCTGACCCTCCTCATCATGACCGGAGACGGCAACATCATCGCGGCGCGAGACAAATTGGGGAGACTGCCGGTCCTCATCGGAAAGAACCCCGACGGAAGGTGCATCTCCTTCGAATCGTTCGCCTATCACAAACTCGGGTATGAAGATGAATACGAATTGGGACCGGGAGAAATCGTGAAGGTCTCTGCGGACAGGCTGCAGAAGCTCTCCCCTCCCCTGAACGAGATGAAAATCTGCGCGTTCCTCTGGACTTACTACGGATATCCCAATTCGAACTACGAGGGTGTTAACGTCGAGGTCATGCGCTACAAGAACGGTGCGATCATGGCCAGAGACGAGGCGGCCCGCGGAGTTCTCCCAGACGTGGATTACGTTGCGGGAGTCCCCGATTCTGGAATTCCACATGCCATCGGATATGCCACCGAGGCCGGAGTGCATTTTGCCCGTCCGTTCATCAAGTACACCCCAACCTGGCCGCGCTCCTTCATGCCGGGAAATCAGGATGTGCGCAACAGGGTAGCCAAGATGAAGCAGATTCCAGTGCCCGAGCTCATCAAGGACAAGAAGCTCCTCTTCGTCGACGACTCCATCGTCAGGGGAACGCAGCTTCGCGAAACCGTGAACTTCCTCTATGAATGCGGCGCCTCCGAAGTCCACATGAGGTCGGCCTGCCCTCCCATTATGTTCAGTTGCAAGTACCTCAGCTTCTCAAGCAACAAATCCGTGATGGACCTGCTAGCCCGCCGCGTGGTCAAGTCGCTGGAGGGTGATGAGGGCGAGCAGCATCTGGAAGAATATGCAGACCCAACCACGGAGAGGGGCAAGTGCCTTCTCAAGACGATCTGCGAGGAGATGGGGTTCGACTCCCTCAACTACCAGTCGTTGGATGGAATGCTGGAAGCTATTGGAATCGACCCCGAAAAGGTGTGCACCTACTGCTGGAACGGCAAGGGCTAAGATGAACATATCCTGAGCAGGATGTCGAAATTGCGCGAATATCCACCTGGGGAAACTTTTTTGAGAGCTTGCGGCATGGGGTTCCCGTTGCTCACCGGACCTCGTGCCGCATTATCTTTTGAAAAGAACCTCATGCCACTCTGCAAATTGAATGAGCGAGAAACCAAACCCAAATGCGAGCAAGGAAACCGAAACACTATCACGAAAAGCTAATCGAATACGGAGACGTGGTCGAATCTAACCCAGGCTCTATCCGTGGAAAATGGCGCGAGACCTGGATGCCAGGTGCACGGGAGGTCCGCTTGGACCTTGGATGTGGGAAGGGCTCTTTCACCGTGAAGTCGGCTATGGCCGAACCAGACGTCCTCTTCATCGGAATCGACTATGAGGAAATCTGCATCTCCTCTGCAGCAGGAAAAGCTCATGACGCGGGGATACACAACGCCGTCTTCGCAATTGCCAACGCAGACGAAATAGAGTCGATGTTCTCCCCGGCAGAGCTTGAGCTCATCTACCTCAACTTCTGCACTCCCTTTACAAAAGGTAAGAAGGCAGATGAGCGGTTGACCTATGTGGACAGGCTGATGACCTATAGGAAACTGCTCTCGGATTCAGGGAAAATACGGTTCAAGACAGACAGCCAACCGCTGTTCGACTTCTCGCTCACCCAATTCGAGCTTGCCGGCTATGTCATCCAATGGCAGACCCGAGACCTGCATGCTGACAATCCAAACGAGATCGAAAGCGATTTCGAGTCGAGGCTGATCCAGCGTGGTGCGAAAATCCACGCGCTTCTTGCTTCAAAGGGACCTGAGCCTGAATCGGTAGAGCAAACTGCGAAGCTGGGACTCGTATACTATCTTCCCGAGAACCTAGACGAGATGGATTACGTGCCCTATGGCATGGAAGACACTGTGGCGAACATGAAGAACAAAAGGAAGAAGCTCGAAGCTCGGGCAAAACGCCATGAACATCAAGGTCGACAAGATTAAGAGAGAGAACGAAACAGCCGTTTAGCTGGCGGCAATCATTTGGCAAGGCACGGGGATTGATTTCGCCTGGCAATGAAGCTCGCGCTTATGGCTGCATTCGGATGGAGAGCGGATAATGTCAGAGATAACGCTGGTCCGTAAGGTTCGCGATCAGACGATGGAGCAAATCAAGAGAATCGGCGGGGAGTCCTTCGCAGACGACCTGCTGTTCGAGGGATTTGGAACCGGAGAGGAACGGCGTGCGCTCGTCATGGAGTACATGCGCCACTACGTGGACTACTGTTACAAATCGAAGATTCTGTATGCAAACGCAGACTACACGGGATTCGTTGCGCTCCAACGCTCAGGCAAGGAGAAGCTCCTCCCGACCTCGAGGTTCGAAAAGGCGCTGAAACGCTATATCCCCCCTGATAAGCTTCAGGCATTCAGCTCCTATTCATCGGAAGTCGCAAACTCGTTCGACTCTGAGAAGCTAAACGACCACATCGAAGTGCTCATGCTATGCGTTGACGAGAAGCTGCGGGGCAGAGGGCTGGGCGGCGAGCTGATGGATTTCAGCAAGGAACAATCCCGACGAGCTGGCGTCCCGCTCATCATAGACACCGACATGCCTGGAAACCGCGACATGTACATCCACATGGGCTGTACTCTTTACCGTACCAAGAAGGCCTCCAACGGCATCTCGCGATACAATCTCATCTGGCGTCCTTGATAAAAGTGGCATCCTTTGTTCAAGTGACGGCCGGATGAATATCATTCCATTGGTGGAAACGGCGTCCTTGAAACAATCAGGAGATAAAAGCCACAATCCCACCGTTTGCGCAACTGTACGGTTGAAAATCCACCAACTCGAATCGTGCAGAACATGTGCAGTTTTTGTAGATATGGTGCTCAGCTGGTAGCCTTTTCATATGTTGAAAAACGCTGAGGTTGTCAGCAGAGGATGAAAAACGGAGATATAAATGCCGAACTTCAACGACATAATGAAGCGTTTCCAGAAAAGGGGAAGCACGAAGGGAAGCACGAAGAGGGCAGTTGAGATTCTGGGGATTCTCAGGAAACACGATGCCGGCAAGGGCCTTACCCCGGAAAAAGCCGTTGCCATTCTGGAGGACTTGGGTCCCACTTTCGTGAAGCTAGGGCAAGTGGCCTCCACCCATCCAGATATCATTCCACCAGAATACTGCAGGGAATTCGCAAAGCTTAGAGCCGATGTCAATCCAATGCCATACGAGATGGTCGCATCCCAGATCGAGGACAACCTGGGAAAGCCCATAGACGTGCTGTTCTCCGATTTCGACGAGAATGCCCTTGGCTCCGCATCAGTGGCACAGGTT
>JBMNUL010000046.1:0-16075 GCA_050946255.1 Coriobacteriales bacterium
GAACCAGCTGATTGAATGGATCGTGGAGAATGTTCGCTCGGATTACATCACCAAGGGCTCGAACCTCGATGCGGGCCTCACCGAGGCCAAGGCCATGCTCGACGAGGACACGTCGACGCCGGCAGACCACAAGTACGTGATCGCTATCACCGATGGCTTGACATACGAGTTCGCCGACGATGACGGCACGGCGAAGTCGGTCTATCAGGCGACTTCGACCACCGGCGCGAACAACCTCCTGTATGTGTGGTGCACCAAGTGGGGTATCGATGCTTCGGGCACCTGGGAAGCCCCTGCGGACTTCACTTGGGAGGACTACTACGCGGCCATCTCTGAGCAGGTCGCGGCGGATGGCGACACCTATGTGGCGGATCTTTCCGTCCTTAGGGATTACATTGGGTCGAGCCACGATTACAGGGTGGTCTCATTGGCCGAACTTGCAGCGGCGGGCGGCTATCAGGCGATTCCCGTCGGGGAATCTGCGAGCCACGCGACGAGCGACGACCGGGCGATCTACGAGAGCTACCAAACCTGGACAGCCATGGTCTCCGAGGACTACCAATGCTATTACATCCAGCCCGTGAGCTCTTTTACCGATAGCAGCTTCCCCACGATCTTCGCAAATGCGATGAACGAGGCCTCCGGCAACTCCGATGACATCGACTTCGAGAAGATCACCAACCAGATCATCTATGCTGTCCTTGCAGGCACGATAACCGATGAGATCGGCGATGACTTCGACCTCGTCACCGACGGTGAAACCTGCCCGTTCACGCTGACCTTGCACGGGGAGGAGCTGACCGCGACCCAGACGGGCGAGAACCAGTGGTCATTCGGAACGGCCGTGGACGGCGTCTACCCATATGTGTTGGACTATACGCCCGATGACGAGGAGACCGGCGTCGGCGAGACCATTGTCCTGAGCAGCGAGAACCCGCTCGAGCGTTCGACCCAGCTGACGTTGAGCTATGACTTGAGCCTGAAGGAGAGCTCGACCGCCTCGCTCACCGAGCAAACGACCTTCGACACGAACGAGTACGCGGTGCTAGAATACGTGGACTCTGCGGGGAACCAGTATTCCGAGGAGTTCCCGGTCCCGCAGGTGAGCTACACCCCGGATATCACCATTTCGGGGGAAACCGAGTCTGCGGGTGCTGCCATCCTGGCATCAAATTCGAGCAAGACGTCTACTTCGAGCAAGACGGGGTTACCGAACACTGGCGACGGGCTGGACGGGTCCGTGCCTCTCGCTCTCTTGGCGATAGGTGGGGGGTTCGTGATCGCTGCCTTCATCTTCTCGAGGCGCAGAGAGGGCGAGTAGATCTCGCTTCACCACGCCCTTTAGTCTAAGCTAGTGTCCTCGTGGAAGTCTTTACGGGCATTCTTGTCCTCGTACATGCGCTCGTCTGCCAGGGTACGCAGCTCTTGGAACGAAGCACTGCCCCCTTCCTCGCGTATCGCCATCCCACATGCGACGGTGAGAGGGATGGGAAGATTGAGCAGCTCGCTGACCTCCTTCTCGCGGTTCTTGAGTGCTTCATAGCAGCGATCGTAGCGTTCGGCGAGGTCGTCTCCCACGAGAATGCCGATGAACTCGTCTCCTCCCACGCGGTAGCAGTTTCCCTCCTGCCCGAAAGTCTCGTCCAGGCAACGACCAGCAGTATTGATGAAAGTGTCTCCCATGGTGTGGCCGTAGGTATCGTTGACTTCCTTGAGTTTGTTGATGTCGAAAGCCACCACGCACACCGCATCGCCCGCATCGAGATCCCTCTCGTTGAGCTCGAAGGCCAAGCGGTTGGGGAGCAGCGTGAGCGCGTCGGTGTAGGCCAGATGCTCGTAGGTTTCTGCGAGCTGCCCTTTCTTCACACGGTAGATAATGCGGCTGAGATAGTAGGAGATGCAGAGAAGCGCAAATACCAAGTATCCGATGCGCGTAACTGCAGCCGCATCGCCTATCGACTTGCCCTCAATCAACAGTCGGAAAAGGTCGCTGACGCTCGAGGAGAGCATGACTGCGGCGGCCAGCCAAATGACCCACGTGAACGTGCCGCTCTCTTTGGTCCGGATGGCGAGTATGGGGCGAGAGCGCACCAGTGCGACCACGATGAATATAACTAGCAGGATGAGGATGAAGTGCGTGATTGGGAGCAGCTCGTGAGCATCGGGGCCTCCCAGCAGTGGGGATGCAATGATGATGACAAGGTCTATTACGCAGAGCACTCCTATGATTCTTCTGAACTTGGTCGTGTCGACCGGCACATTGCAGCCCACAAACGACATGGCCGGGAACGGGACTATGGCAAGCAGGTAGTACTGCATGAGGTAAACATAGGATGATTCTGGCAAGAGGTACTGCAGCATCATGGTCTGAGTGGTGATCCAACCTCCCACGAGGACTGTAAGGATGCCCAAATGGAGCAATCCTGCACGCTCCTCGGGCGTTGTGGGCAGCGCGAACGCAAGCACGATGGCGGCGATGCCGATTAGGATGGTTGCAATCTGAAACAGCTGCTCGATCATGCGCTGGGTGACCACGTGGCTGGTGTATCCAACGTTTGCTGACACGGCGAGTCCTTCTACTCGCGCCGACCCGTCGTAATAGTCTGGGTAGATGGCTATCGTGACGACTCGGTTCTCATCCGTCAGGGAATCGGGTATAGAAACCGAGTGCATGGATGGGCCAGAGGACTTGCCGGCAATGGCCGGTATATCGGGATGGTAGGAGTATGTTTCCGAACCGATTGTCACATCTAGCGAGCAGTCCCTGCTCAAGAACTGCAGCATACCGCCTTCGGGAAGGTCATCGGGAAGCGTGCGGTGAATCACGACGGGTTGATGAGCGAGGAAGCTGGCGCATTGGGAAATATTGGTGGGGTCGACCGGGTTGCCATCCTCGTCCATCCATCCCTCGCTGATGTCCACGTAATTGTCACTGTCTTGCTCAGTGCCTCCGAGCTGCGGAATCGTGAAGCAGAGAAAAGCGAAGACAATAGCGAGAATTCCGATGATGTAGAAAACTGTTGCAGCAGGGGAGAGGAAGAACCGGCTGGGTTTAGAGCCGCGTTGCCCCTCCTGTTTCTCCTCTTCTTGCTGCGTCATATCTACCCCACATACCCTATCTATAGTGTTTCAAGAAATGGTACCAGAGGCCAAAGGGTCCCTTCAATTGACTTTAGGACAAAAGTCGATGTTGGGGGTGGTAATTTTCTTTCAGCATCGGAAATTTCGGTTGTAGTCCCTTTTCTGAGGTGGAGAACGCCGACAGATGTCGCAGACTATAAGTTCTCGATGTCACCGGCCATTCAGAGGGCGGGGGCATTGCCTGTGGATTGCCAGGAAAATCCAGCACCGAATCTCCAGTTCTGGGGGAGGGACCAACACATTATTCTGCAATTCCATCATTGAAAAACATCAATGCGTATTGACACATATATCGCACCGTGATATATATCGAAGTGCGATATATAGTAATCCAGCGTTCCGAGCCCTGAAGACTCCACGCAATCTTCCAAGAGGGTCTGGAGGTGAGACCTTGGACAGCCGCATCGAGCGAATCTATGTCCCAATGACGGAATCGGCGTTTTTCATCCTGCTGTCGCTGCAGGAGGAACGGCACGGATACGGTATCGGACAGCGCGTGAAAGAACTGACGGACGGGCACCTGACCATAGGTCCTGGAACCATGTACGGAACCCTGTCGAAGATGGAGAAAGACGGCCTGATCGAGTTCACCAAGGAAAAGGAAAAGCGGAAATACTACAAGATCACACCGCTCGGACTGGAAGTCCTGAACAGGGAAAAGGAGAGGATCCGCTACCTGTACCAGGTAGTTGAGGAGGACGACGTAAAATGACGAAAACATGCTTCAGGATGTTTTCCATCACAGGTTACGAGGCGGAGGAACAGTGGATTCACGAGATGTTCCTCAAGGGATGGAAGCTGGTCAACGTCCGATTCCAGTGCATCTACACTTTCGAGGAGACGGAGCCGGCAGACATGGTTGTGCGGCTTGAATACAGCGGCGTCCCCCTCAAAAGCCGTCCGGATTACGAAGTGATGCTGAAGGACTATGGATGGGAATGCCTCCATGCTGGAGCGGGCTGGAGTTATTTTGCCAGGCCGATGGATTCGAATCCTGCGAGCAACGAGCTGTTCACAGACAACGTGTCGAGGCTCGCCATGATCCGAAAGATATTCCGGAAGCGCTACATGGTGCTGTTCCTCCTGCTGGTCTTCCTGATAGTCCCCGGCATCGTTTTATCTGGAATGGGGAATGGATTGAATGTTTCCCTCATCGTCTGGATAGTTCTGGCAGCGATTTACGTCTTCTCGTTGGCCTACTGTGGGCTCGGCTTCAGGAGGCTGCTGAAAAAGTATAGTCTGAAAATGGATATGACGCCGTCTGTTCGTGGTATTGTCGTCTGCGCGCTGATAGCGGCGGTGGCTATCGCGCTCCTAGTGGCAGGTTATGCAATCGGAGGACCTTTCTACGACTTCTGGTCGTCCGCATTTCTATGGGTTCTCGGTGGTGTTGGAATGCTGGCCCTCATGTTATACATGACCGGAGGGACCATCGATGAGGAATGACGTAAAGCTTTTTTCACGTGGAGCTACAGAGCTTTTTCACATGGAGAAACAGCTTATAGCTGGCGATTTCCTCGAAGAGCTAGTTGTCTTTGGTGAGATAGCCTACCAGGCTGCATGAGGGTCGTATGGCTTCTTAGTCATATCTCTATTTCCCGGTCACCATGTTGTGGAATCTCTTGAACCCGAAATAACCGAGGATGAGGATGCTGACGATGAGGCCAATGATGCTGATCCATAGTGCCATGCTGTCGATCTGCGGGGTGAGGACATAGCGAAGCGCCTCGTTTGCATAAACCATCGGGTTGACGAGCACCAGAATCTGGAACACCGGAACTGCAGTGAGGCTCTTCCAGCTGAAAAAGATGGCTCCAGTGAACACCAGCGGCATCAAGAAGCCCGGGAACATCGCGGCAACCTGCATCGGTTTCACGATTGTGCCCACAAGAAGTCCGAGTGTTGCAGAAACCAAAGCGATCAGCAGCAGAATCGGGATCAGCATGAGCACGCTCTGAGTCGTGATCGTGAAATCGACGTTGCCTCCCATGAATATTGCCGAGATTGGGAGGACGAGAAGAGCGCCGATGAAAGCCTCTATGATACCCACGAACATCTTCGCAAGCGCAACTAGATTGGCGGAAACGGGAGCCTGGAGCCTGTCTTCGATCTCGTGCATGTTGTTGAAGTCCATCGTGAGAGGTACTGCGGTGCCGTGGATGCCGGTCACGATGATGCTCATCCCGATCATGCCGGCGAACATCTGCGTTGGGAAGGTGGACGGGAGCAGCCCGATTTTCGGAAGAACGTAACCGTACACTATGATCAACACGGTGGGGAGCATTACCACGCGGAAGACGAATTCTCCTTTGTCGCGCCACTGGGCGATGAGGTCTCTCTGCACCATTGCCCAGAACACGGACCAGTTGTTGCTTCTTGTCTTTTCCATTTCCTTGACCTCTTTTCCTGTTTACTGATTCTCAGGTCCGTTGGCGACATCTCCAGTGAGGTACAGGAACACGTCATCCAATGTGCTGGTGCTGAGACTGATGTTCTTGAGCGTTCTTCCACGTTCCTCGGTCCATTTGATGATGGAGTCGAAGTCCGGTTGCCTGTCCTTCAAATAGAGCTGGAGCGTCCCGCCTTGATAAGCGGTCTTCTCGACGTTGGGAAGCTCTGCCGCAAGTTGGATATCGAGATCTGTCACCTTGTCCAGCTTCAGGGAGATGATGTTCTTGGAGGGGATCATGGCCTTCAATTCCTCGGATGTCCCCATTGCCCGGAGCTCGCCCTTGTTTACGATTGCGATGTTCTCGCAGAAGCGCTCCGGCTCTTCCATATAGTGAGTGGTGAGGAATATCGTGGTGCCCTGTCTGTTCAACTCCATCATCTGCTCCCAGAGGATCTCCCTGTAATTCGGGTCAAGGCCCGTGGTGGGTTCGTCCAGGAACAGGATCTCCGGTGTGTGCATCATGGCCCTTGCAATTTTCAGCCTTTGAGCCATGCCCCCGGAATAGCTTGACACGTAGTCG
The DNA here is from genome assembly GCA_050946255.1 of Coriobacteriales bacterium. Taxonomy (GTDB): domain Bacteria; phylum Actinomycetota; class Coriobacteriia; order Coriobacteriales; family CADBOM01; genus JBMNUL01. The sequence continues at coordinate 6,114 of JBMNUL010000046.1, forward strand.
TTCTGCCTCTCCGCGAGCCCGAACTTCTCAAGATAGTCGTCTGCTTTCTTCCGAGCCTCGTTCATGTCCATTCCGAAGTACCTCGCATGGAACAGGAGGTTCTCTTTCGCGGTAAGGCTGCGGTCCAGGTTGTTGTGCTGCGCCACAACTCCGATTTTCGACCTGACCTTCACGGGGTCCTTGACTACGGAAATCCCGTCGATTGTCGCGTCGCCACCGCTCGTCTTGAGCTGTGTGGTCAGCATGGAGATAGTTGTGCTCTTCCCAGCTCCATTGGCACCGAGGAAACCGAAAACCTCTCCTCGCTTCACATCGAAGGAGATGCCCTTCACAGCTTCCACGGTCGAACCGTTCTTCTGATGGTAGGTTTTCTTGAGGTCCCTGACGCTCAAGATGACGTCTGACATGGCTGCTCCTTAACACTTTTGCCGTTATACCCCTAGGGGGTATCAAGTTCATGGCAGTAATATATACCCCTTGGGGGTATATATCAATTTAAATTTCGAGAATGCAGGAGTATTTGGAACAGACGTGCTCAAAGAGACCGTGAAAGGCTTGCCGATTCTTCTGTCGAAATGCGGTAAACGCGAAGATTCTCACACAGTGCCTCAGCAATAGCGGCGATTTCTGCAAATGAGAAATGCTCCCGGAATTTTCCATTCCAGGAGCATTTCCTTTCTCTTTGCCAGCGGCTCAAGTGCAGGTATTTGGTTTGTTCCCAAGGTTTTAGCGCAGGGGTCTATTTCCCGAAGAAGAAGCCTGCCGTCATGTCGAGGTAGTTCTCTCCCGAGTATTCTGGATAGCGCTCTTGCACCTTCGCCTTGAAAGCTCCCGCGTCGTTGCAGCCCTCAGCAATCTGCTTGAGGTCCTGCAAGTATGCGATCTTGGTGTCGACATCCTTCAGGTCCTCGGGAGTATAGTGGCTCGTGAGGACGAGATCGAATCCCGCTTTCTTGTAACCCTCGAGCTGTCCGATGATGGCATCGGCATGTCCAGCTCCAGCGACGATGGAGTGGCAGTCGTGCCCGAGCATGTGCGTGTAGACGCAATTGATGAGCGGGATCTCGATGTCAAAGGCATCGTTGTTCCGGACGATGTTCATCTCCACGCCGGCGAGGGTGAGCTTGTCTCCCTCGATTGTGTTGGTCACTTCGGGCAAGCTGGAATCGAACGCATCGCCGAAGGCTTGGACGAACCCGTCGATGAGCGCTTTCCCGCCGCCGGAGTGGCCGTAGACGTCTGCTTCTGCAGTCGCGTAGACTGGCGTGCCCTTCAGGAAAGAGGCCCCGGCCATATGGTAGGACGCCACGATGCCCTCGATTCCGATGCCGTTTTCTGAGATGTAGGCCTCGAGCTCCTTGATGTTGTCGAAGAAGCAGGGGTATTCGATTACAAAGCCCTTGCCGTCCTTCTCGACGATGAACACCTCGTCGTCAATGAGGTCATTGGTCTTGTATGCATGGAGCTTCGCGTTTCCAAAATCGTAGACGGCGACCTCTCCCTTGTTCAGCTTCACGGTCTTGCATTCGTTCTTCTTCATTTTTCTTTCCTTTCTTCTTGTGCAGCCGGTGTTGCGTTGTTTCCTGACAGTTGCTATGATGCTACTGATGGTATTAATTAGGAAGTAAGCACTTTATTGTGCTGTAGGTACCTAAAAGTAACTAATGGGCTTGAAGTGGTGTTTTATGGAATACAAAGAGTACAGAAACGATGACCGTCCGTGCATTGACGAGCTTCCCAAGTGCCCGGTCGAGACGACCGCTGTGCTCATCGGGAGCAAATGGAGGCTTCTCATCATCCGCGACTTGCTGACTGGGCCAAAGCGGTTCGGAGAGCTGAAGCGTTCGGTGGGCTCCGTCTCGCAGAAAGTTCTGACCTCGAACCTCCGCGACATGGAACAGCGCGGGCTAGTGGTGCGGCGCGTATATCCGGAAGTTCCTCCGCGCGTGGAGTATTCGCTCACAGAGTGCGGAGAGAACCTGCGTCCCGTTATCGACGCGATGCGTGAATGGGGAGAGAAATATCAGGCGATGGCGAAGAAGTAACCCGAAGAGGTATACCCGATGTCATTCTCTTCGATTCTTTTGCAACGCTTCGGGCTTTACCCTTTGCCTCTGCTCGAATTGTCGTCGTGCGCCTTCACCCATCATGTGATTTCGATGGAGTAGTACGGTGTGATTGCCTTTCAACTTCGGGTTGTATAATTGCGGCGAAGTTCAGGCTCGACTTCGCCAGATTGTCAGGAGGCGGCATTATGGCCGCGCAGCATGACAAGGTCATCACGTACACAGTGCCTTGCTATAACTCGGCGGAATATATGGACCGCTGCATCGAGTCGATCCTTGCGTGTGGTGCGACCGACATCGAGGTCATCATCGTCGATGACGGTTCGACCGAAGACAACACTGCCGAGAAGGCCGACGACTGGGAACGTAGATTCCCCGGTGCCGTTCGTGCAATACATCAGGAAAACGGTGGTCACGGCGCTGCAGTGATGACCGGGGTCCGAAACGCACAAGGCCTGTACTTCAAAGTGGTCGACAGCGACGACTGGCTCGACAACGATGCGAACCTCGAAGTGCTGGAGACGCTGAGGCGCTATTCAGGTGGCGGTGGTATGGGCGGCGAAACTGTTGACGGAAAGCCCCGCGACGATGCACCACTCGACCTGCTTGTCAGCAATTACGTGTACGAGCACGTCTCCGACCAGACCGAGCGAATCATGGGATACGGCAATCAGCTTCCTGCGGGGCGTGTTTTCTCATGGGACGAAATCGGGCGGTTCAACCCGGCGCAGTACATGCTCATGCATGCTCTCATATACCGTACTGACGTCCTGCGCGAGTGTGGCCTTGATCTGCCGCATCACATGTTCTACGTAGATGTCATCTACGCGTATGTGCCGCTACCATGGTGGGCGCGAGGACCAGAGCGTGAACGAACAGGTAATGATTGGGCTGCGCGGTGACCAGCTGAGCGTGACGCGCGCCGTAATAGATGCATATAGCCTCGAGAACATAGAGAGCCCCGAGCTGCGCGACTACATGGTGAACTACCTCGCGATCTCGATGGTGGCCTCAACGGTGTTCTGTTACCTGTCGGGTACCCACGAAGACGACGAGAAGCGCGAGGAGATTTGGGCACATCTCAAGGAGCGGGACCCTTGGGCCTACAAGGCGGTCCGCAAGACGTTCACCGGGGCTTGGGTTAGTTTGCCTCCGGGCAGGCTCGGGCGCGAAATGACCGTCAACGGCTACAAGCTCGTGCGCAAGATCTTCAAGTTCAACTGACGATAACAGCTTGATGGCAAATTCCGGAAATGTCGTCATGGTCTACGAACTGATGGGAGCCATGATCAAGTAGCAGCATTGTCGTTAGTTGTGCAGGTCGCAATGCTCTTTAATACGGCGGATTTCGGGTGGCAATTCGTCAACGGGAATGCTGCTTGGGGCCTCGTAAGTGCCCGCTTCGGCAGCCACGTCGTAGTACCAGCATTTATACGAGATGAAATCGAACGTCGACTGCATGTCCTCGAGCTGCTTTTCCACTATGGCCTTGCGCTCGTGGACGATGCGGCGGCGCTCTTCGATTGTCGAATCACCCTGCTGGATCAGGTCGATGAAATGTTTCACTTCCTTCAACGGCATGCCCGCCATCTTGAGCCATTCCACCATGCGCACCCATTCCAGGTCATCCTCGGTGAACTGCCGGACGCCGCCTTGGCTGCGCCCCACTTTGGGGAGCAATCCGTTTCGGTCGTAATAGCGCAATGCCGAGGGAGATAAGCCCAACCTTTCCGCCGCCTCGCCAATCGTGAATGTTTCCGCCATATCTTGCTCCCATCTTGCATGATTCCGCCGTTCTTGCGCCTGTATCGTTTTGTTTCCCTGTCATTAAATCTCGAAAAAGGACTTGACTTAAACTTTGGTTAAAGTCCAATAATTCAATTCAGGTTAATGCTATACCCCTTTTAAATTCAAGAGAATTCAATATCCAAGAGAATTCACCTTGTTTATTTGGGAAATGCGAGAAGGGGCTCGCAGTTCCTGCCGCAGCGTTCTTCGGAAGCATCACGATTGGTGGCTAATTCATGGAAAACCATCTGAGCGACGTGGGTTCAGGGTAATAAACGCTCGACATTCCGTGATGTCTTACTGCGAGCGAGACGCGAGGGGGCGAGTTCGCAGAAGTTCAAATCAATCTAGTTGTCAACCGGGCAATGAGATCCCGGTGGGAAAGGAAGTAAGAAATGGCACTGAAATCTATGTTGGGTATGGGATGCATGCGTTTTCCAGTCAAGGGTGGAGATCCCACGAACTTCGACTATGACGAGCTGAACACCATGGTAGACACGTTCATAGACGCAGGATTCGGCTACTTCGACACCTCGTTCGTCTACCACGAGGGCAAGAGTGAGGAAGCCGTCCGCAAGGCAGTCGTCGAGCGACACGACCGCAGCAAGTTCCTGTTGGCCGACAAGTTCCCCACCTTCAACCTCGAACCCGGCGATGAGGACAAGATCGAGGGCATCTTCCAAACGCAGCTCGAGCGCACGGGCGCTGGGTACTTCGACTACTATCTGCTGCACAACTTCCAGACCCGCTATTACGACGGCTACGATGGCAAGGGCGGCGTAGTGAAGACCGAGCATCTTATCGACCACGCGCTCGCATGGCGCGACAAAGGAACCATCAAGCACCTGGGCTTCTCGTTCCACAGCAGCCCCGAGCTGCTCGACCGCATCCTCACCGAACACCCCGAGTTCGAGTTCGTGCAGATTCCGCTCAACTGGATCGACTGGGACTCGCAGCTGGTGCGTGCGCGCGAAGGCTATGAGGTCATCCGCAAGCACGATAAGAAGGTTGTGGTCATGGAGCCGGTCAAGGGTGGTGGTTGCTCGCAGGTGCCGGCGCCGGTGGAGAAGCTGCTGAAGGAAAAGGACCCCGATCACAGCGTGGCGTCGTGGGCAATCCGGTTCGTGGGATCTCTTGACGGGTTGGTATGCTGCCTTTCGGGCATGTCGACGGTGGAGCAAGTCAAGGACAACATCGACACCTATCACAATCTGAACCCGCTGACAGATGACGAGAGGAACTTCCTTCTCCAAGAGGCCGCTCCGCTTTACCGCGCACAGGGACCGATGCCCGATTTAGAGAAGTACGGCGACCTCAAGCTGTACGGAGTGCCGGTATCAGCAATCGTGGAGGCGTACAGCATGTGCCAGATGCAGCCTGACCCCGGATTTTCCGACGACAACAACTATCTTGTGAACGCAATTTTGGAGCAAAGTGGCTTGGACTGGCGAAATGAGCTTCCCCGCGAGAAGCTCGTCACCCCTGCCGGCGAGGACGTGACCGAAGAGGTGTATCAGGCGTTCGATTGGCTCAAGGAGAATTCGTTCTAGAAAACCTACGTGTTAGGAACCCCCGTGTTGCCCGCCGGCGCTTTGCGCCGGCGGGTTTCTTTTTGCCCCGATTGCATTCAGCGCTGGTTCGCGTCTCGCTGCGTTTGCCATCCTCATCGGGGCAGGATCGAGTGGCAGGAATTATGCTCCACCAAAATCCCGTGAGACTATCCTAATGGTCCGGCGAGTTTGGTAATCAGCGCGGCGACGAAGTTGATCGCGAGCAGGTAAACGACGAGTCGGATGAGATGCGGCCTCACCGCTTGCCGGTTCTCCTGTCCAATTTCGTTGACGTCGTGTATGTCCGCCCATTCCATCGACTGGCAATAGGGGCAGAAGACTTTGCGCGCGTAACTTTTATATTCCGGCACGTTGACCATTGCCCCATCCTTGAGCTTCGTTCTAGTGGTGCTGACCTCCTTGTGCATGATTCCCATCTTCAGGCTGTCCTGGGTCCCCTCAAAGGTGTTGCCGCACTTCCGGCAGGTCACGCGCAAGATCCGGGTATGCACCTGTTGATTCGAGTAGCCCCGCACGGCTTTGAAAAAGCGGAGCACGCAGAGAACCATGAGCACCAACGCAACCGCATAAGTGATCTGTTCAATCACTGTTCCCAATTTACTATTACCTCCGAAAAAAGCGTCCGCATGGGGTACGAGTCGTCAGCATGGGGTACGAGTGAAATTCTATACCAACCTGCGGTAAACCGTTCTTCTGTCAGCGCGCCTTGCTGGGCATCGCCATTGAACATTTTCGGAAGAGATCGATCGACGAAGATACACTGTCCTGATCGCATTGAGCGCGGGTTTGGGCCCAATTGCACTTGCCATGCAAGTCAGGTGGCCTCAGATGCAACTCGGTGCAGATTAGAGTGAACATTATGCAACTTGGTGTCGTGAGGCATTTCGTTTGCGCTTAGAGCCGTACACTATGGTCGTCAAGTACTTGATGAAAGAGACCTCGCCACTGCAGATGGCAGGTGAAGATGAGACCCGGTTCGTTATGCCGGGAGGGACATGCAACGAGAGGCAGATACGATGGACGTCAAGGTAATAGAGGAGGAGGGCCGCAAGGAGATCGAGGTGACCATCAGGTCAGCTCCCAACGATCCCCGTGCGACTCGACTGGCCAACCGCATCCGCGCGGGACTGGGGCGGCTCGTGGGGTTCGCATCCGACGGGTCCACCAGCAGGAAGCTGATACCTTTGCCACGTGTGCTGTTCGTCGAGGTAAGAGAGCGCAGGACCTGGGTCGTCACCGACACCGGCGAGCGCTTGGAGAGCCCCATGAGGCTCTACGAGCTGGAAACGATGTTGGAAGGCACCGAGTTCATCCGCACTTCGCGCCAGGTCATCGTGAACTTCGACCGGGTGGAGGGAATCAGACCCGAGCCAAATGGGCGCATGGTCCTCGAACTCCCAGCAGGACAGTTCGTCGTCGTGAACAGAAGCTATGCGGCGGATGTGAGGAAGAAGATCGGTATTGGGATTTGAGGGCGGGCGAAAGGCTGCCGCCATCTGAAAGTGAGCTATTCACCGCGTTCCTCCCAAGAGGTGCTTCGCACGAGGAGAGGGAACGAAGGTGGGGGAGATGATAATAATGACAAGGGACAACAAGGATAATCGAAAGGCCACCGTCTTCTCGGAAGATGAGAAATGGACAGTGGGGCCGGCGATTGCAACGGGGTTTTTCACTGGCAGCGGGATTGTCGTGGTGGTGCTCTTAGTTTGCATTGTGGGGAGCCTGATATTCGCAGGGCCGATTGAGGGGATTCTCCTCACACTATCGCTGGTCATTGCAGGCATCGCGGGAGGCATCCTCCAGCAGCTCTTCTTCAACTACATGCCTGCTTACCGCATGTCCTATCCTATGCGCCTCTTCTTGTTCAGCGTGTCGTATTTCGTGGTCCTGCTGGGCTGCGCGTTCTTGGGAAATTGGTTCCCAAAGGATATCGTCGGGGCGTGGATCCTCTTCGTGGTGATCTTCCTGGCGATCCTGCTGATAGCATCGCTGGCCATAGGGCACAGCCTGAAAAAGAAGGGAATCGAGTACAAGGCCAAGCTCGATGACTACCATGAGGCCCGCAAGAGCGAGTGAGTCGTGGCTCACAAGGATTGGCGAGTAGCGCTTAATGTGAGATATCAAATGCGATTCGTAGTTAATGACCTGCTCCCGGTGGCAAGTGTCACCGGGAGCTTTTTCGTTATGGGGAGTGAACTTGGGAGATGCCTCTGGCGCTCGGATTTCTGATGGATAAAGTGCGGAGGGGAAACGCTGTTCGAGTTCCTGCGTGAGGCCGTGTATAGTTGAGATTGAACAACGCTCATGCTTTGGAAATCTTGTTCGCGAAGTGCGTTTTTCGAATTCCGATGGGGAAGTTTGCAGGGGGCAACATGTATACAGAAGATTCTATTTGCGCCGTGGACGACAGGGCAAAAGTCCTTTCGGACAAGATACGGATGAAGGCTCTCGAGCTGGGTTTTGCGGCCTGTGGGTTTGCACCGCTCGAGGATATGCCGGAGTATGCCGCCGAGATAGCGTCGCGCCCCGATTATGAGAGGATGACAAATCCCGACGACCCGGGAAGCCTATATTCCAACTGCTTTCCCAGCAAGTATTACCCGCAGGGGAAGTCGAGCGTATCCGTTGCTTTTGCCTTCAACGACATCGACTTCCCGGAAAACCTCACCGAGAGCATCGGACGCTGTTATCTGGCCCGTTGCTACACACCTCAGAAGGGAAACATCAACTACGATCGCATTGAGTTGCTCAAACAATATATCGAGTCCTTGGGGATTGACGTCTACCGTGACTTGAAGGGTCCGTATTGCATTCCCGAGCGAATGTCGGCGGCACGCGCGGGCATTACGACATACGGGGACAACAATTTCGCGCGCACCGAGGAGAACGGGACCTTCATCATCCTGTACACCATCTTGGTTGATGCGGTGCTCGACTATGACGAACCAACAGTAGAGAACCCTTGCCCAGAAGGCTGCACGCTCTGTATTGATGCTTGCCCGACACACGCGATATTGAAGCCGGGGCGTCTGCATTCCAAGCGTTGCATCCTCTATCTGAACACATCAGGTGGGATTGCCCCCGAGGAGCTCAGGGGGAAGATGGGCGTGCACATCCACGGCTGCGATGTGTGCCAGATGGTCTGTCCCAGGAACGCGAAGCCGCTAAAGGTGCCGAAGCACAAGGATCTCTTCCTAGAGGAGATTTCCAAGCGTTTCGACCTGGAGCGCTTGCTCTTTTTGGACGACGAGTACTACGACGAAGTCGTTTATCCCGTGATGTACAACTATGTCCCCCGCGACAAGATGTGGTATTTCCGCCGCAACGCCGCTATCGCACTCGGGAACACCGGGGATACCTCGCATCTCCCAGCTTTGGAGAAGGCGGCGAGAGAAGACGAGAACGAGTATGTGCGGGAGGCAGCTCGCTGGGCAATAGGTAATTTGCAAGGCTGAGCTTGGGTTTCTCTAATTTGCCGGTGCGCTTAACTCCAAGCCGTGAGCGTCGAGGTGGAGGAATTTTATTCTGCGCGGATCGATGCAACCATATGCCTTATGGGCCAGATGGTTGTAGCGATGGAATCTCGTGGCGTTCTCGTTGACGTCCGCGCTTTCGCCTATCCCGTGTATGCGTCGGTCTCGTCGTGAGAGAAATCCGCCGTCTCCAGATAGGCTCGCTCATCTTCGTTCTCGGGGATGTCGATGCGCTCGATTTTGAAGATGACCGGACGCGTCCCGTCGTTGCAGCAAGCTATCATGATGCGCTCGTCGTTTGTCCAGCTTTTCATGATTGCGCCACCGGCCAATGCCGTGTAAATGTAGCGTGATATGCAATCCCATGCCTCTGCGCACGGGAACTTCGGGTCTAGGTTATGCCCGAAAGACTGGAAATCATCCTTGTCTGGCAAACGATCGAACACATACTCCTGTCCAACTTCGAACACGGGACAAGACCCGCTCTTCGGGTCCGCCAGATACTTCCCCTGCAAATCTTCGTAGCATTTCTTGTCAATTACCGTCACCTTGCACTGATGTCTCATGCTCGTACTCCAATCTCTTGTCCAAACATATCGCGAGAACAACTTAACAGTTTTGAGTATAGCAACCGTGCTTGCGTTGATTTTGTTCAACAATTTTCCCAGCTCAGGGGATGTGCTTCCTTTTTGTGGGAGTTCTGGCTACTAAAGAGTGGTATAAACAATAGCGATAGTACCCCGCACGCGAGCGGCAACGCAGCGAACCAGGCGGGGTCATTTTTTTACTAAGCTATTGCTTTCGGTACTATTCTTTTCTTGCCCTGAGGTAAGTTATTTCGAACTGCTTCACGCGTCGCATCTCGGGCATGCCGCTTTCGACCGCAAAGGCATTGTTGCTGTCGAACTTCTGCCATATGTCTAGTCCACGATCAAGTAAAATGTCCCATCGGTCGTCTATTACGAAATGGCGGGCGTGGATAGATTCGGAATCGTCGAAGTCCCACGAGAAAGTCAGGCCAAGAGGATACATTGCGTCTGCGATCTGCTGGAGGTAGCTCTGTT